>PLLD01000207.1 GCA_003141205.1 Gemmatimonadota bacterium | reverse complement strand
GCTCTGGTAAGGCGCTCTGGTAATGCGCCCGGCTTATCCTATGTGGCAGGACGAGAGGCCGCGCTTTTCCAGATATTGCTGGTGATAATCCTCGGCGGCCCAGAACGTCTCCGCCGGCACGATCTGGGTCGCGATGGCGCGCTTAAATCGGCCCGTCCGTTCGATGGCGACCTTTGAAGCCTCCGCCGCCGCGCGCTGCGCGCCGGAGTGGTAGAAAATGGCCGAGCGGTATTGGGTCCCGACGTCCGGCCCCTGCTGGTTCACCTGCGTCGGATCGTGGTTCTCCCAGAACACGCCCAGCAACGCATCGTACGAGAGCCGCGCGGGATCGAAGGTGACCTCGACCGCTTCGGCGTGGCCGGTGCGATCGGTACAGACGGCCTTGTACGTCGGCTGATCGAGCGTCCCACCGGTGTAACCGACGCGTGTGGAGAGAACGCCCGGCAACTGCCGGAACGTCGCTTCCACGCCCCAGAAGCATCCGGCCGCGAAGGTCGCGGTTTCGGTCGATGCCGCAGTCACGCAGGGAAAACTAATCGGCGCGGTCTCGGGAGAGCCAGACGAAGGCGAGGCCGATGGCGATCCACACGAGCTCGCGCAAACGCATCACGATGGCCGCGTAGATACCGAGCCGCGCCGGCAATCTGAGCAGGCGAAAGATGAGGTACATCCCCCCTTCCTTCGTGCCCACGTCGAAGGGGATGAAGAAGAGCATGTTCAGGAAGAACTGCGACAGGGCGCCGATCACGAATGCCGTCAGATAGCTGACGTCGAGCCCGATGGCGCGCGTGATGAAGCAATACTCGACGACGGCCAGCGCGCGCCCGATGTACTCCGCCACCATCGCGCCGACGAAGCGTCCGCGCTCGGGGCCCCACAGCGCGGCGAGCTGCGCGTCGATGTTCTCGAGCACCGGTCTGTTGCGCTCCAGGCGCGCGGCCACCCGCCGGATGAGCGGCAGGCGTCCCATGAGCCGGAGGGTGCGTTGCGCGGTCTTCTGTCGTGCCAGTCCGAACAGAACGAGCAGAACGCCGCCGAAGACGACGGCGATGCCGGCGAGCCCCGCGACAAGCTCCGGGCTATGCGGCAACGCCAGATAGGCGAGCGGGAGCGCCGTGATCCAAAACGTGAGCTGCGCCATCGTGTGGACGAGCCGGAAGCACACGACGGACGCCGCGGCGCGCGACGTGCCGACGTACGGCGCCGCCGCGGCAATGCGGAAGGGCTCGCCCCCGAGGTTCACGAAGGGCGTGATGTAGTTGATGGCGAAGCTGGCCACCGTGATCGCGTAGGCCCGCACGAAGGGAATCGTCGGGGCGCGCACGCCGGCCGCGCGGCCATCGCCGTGGTTGACGGATAACGCCCCGAGCAACAGGCGCCACGCGACCGTATTGCACGCGTACACACCGCCCCAGACGAGCACGATCGGGCCGAGCACCCAACGGGCCTGGTAGACGTTGGCCGCGGTCTCCCGCACACCGGCGCGCGCGATCAAGCTGACGAATGCCACGAGCCCGAACGCGAAGATCACGCCCTGAGCGCGGCGGCTCAGGGCCGGCGGTCGGGCCGGAAGCTCGGGTATCGTCACCGCGCTAGGCCGTGAGGTGCGGATCGAATGGGACGCGGGCGCCACTCTCCGCCGCCCGATAGGCGGCGTCCAGCAGGGTGGCGACCTGGCCGATGTCCGCGAGCGGCTGCGGGACGGTGCCGCCCAAGTCGAGCGCGTCGGCGAAGGACCGAAACAGCTCGGCGAACCAGGCGGGGTACATCGCCTTGTCGAGCTCCGCGCTCATGTCGATCGTTTCCGTCCGGCCCGCGGCATCGAGCCGAAGCAGCCCTCCGATCCACTCGATCGTGCCCCGTTCACCGGTGAATCGGACGCGAGTCTCGCGGTGACGCGCGGCCCAGGTCAGGAAAATCGTCGCCACGCGATCCGGGTATTCGAGCACGACTTCCGCCGTGTCCTCGACATCGTAGTCATGATGCCGCAGGCGCGCGGTCCACCCGCGGACGGCGGTCGGCGGCCCTGCGATGTCAAGCAGCGTATACAGCAGGTGCGTGCCGTGGTCGAGCAGGATTCCTCCCGCGCCGTCCTGCCGGGAGCCCCGCCAGGGGACGGCCGAGCGTCCCGCGCCGTGGTCGGCGGCGGTGCGATAGACGGACAGCTCGGCCAGATGCCACGGACCGATCGCGTCCCCCTGGAGCCATTCGCGCATCCGGCGCCACGCCGGATTGAACCGGTACTGATGGCACGGCATGACCGTCCGCCCCGCGGCCCGGGCCGCCGCGGCGATCGTACGCGCCTGCGCGGGATCGAGCGCGACCGGCTTCTCGCACAACACGTGATATCCCGCGGCGAGCGCGGCGACCGTCGTCGCGGCGTGGGACCCCGTCGGAGTGCAGACGTCCACGAAATCGAGAGGACGGTGCCCCGCGAGCTCGCGGAGCTCCGTCCAGTCGCTCACCACGGGAATGTCGGCTCCCTCCGCCGCGCGCGGGTCGGAATCGACCGCCGCGACGATCTCGATACGACGCCGCGTCGCGGCATCGTATCGGAAGCCGGGCAAGTGCGCCGTGCGGGCGACGCCCCCAAGACCGATGATGGCGCCGCGGTACGGCCTGCCGTCAGGCAATGCCGACCGGCTCGGGAGCCACGACGCCGCCGATGAGGGCGCATACCCGTCGGGTGGCACGCTCCTGCGCCAGCACGAGGGCGATCATGAGAGCGTTCATGGGCAGCAGCGCGGCCCAGAGCATCGCGCTCGGGTGACCGCTGACACCCGCGATCCCGACGATGACGAAGCGAAGGTTCTGTCCGAGCCACGCGCAGGCCGCGAGGAGCCGCCCCGCGCGCTGCCGATAGGCGCCGCGGGCGACGGCGGACAGCTCGCCGCGCTCGGCGAGCCCGACGAGAGCCCACGTCGCCGGGAACATGCGCCGCTGGCGCGCGGTGTACGCATGATATGCGCCGATGGCGAGGCGCCGAAGGACGGAGGCCGGCCGGGCAGCGGTCGTTTCCGAGTCGGCCGCATCGCCCAACTCGCTTCCCCGCCCGACCCCGATGGCCAGGAATGCGTGGCGGATGAAGTCGACCGCCGCGCTCTGCGTGGAATGACTCAGCCCCGCGGCGAGGGCGAGCGCGAAGGCGCCGGGGACCGACCACCCGCCGTGGACGAGGCGGACACAGAGGGAGATGTAGAGGTTGATGAAGCGGCCGTTATCGGACACGCCATCGAGGATCCGGCCGAAGCGCGTGGACGTCCGGCGCAGGCGCGCGAGCTGCCCATCTGCACTGTCGAAGAGGTCGGAGATGATGAACAGGACGAAGCCCGCGGCGTTGAGCGCGGGGCTGTCGTACAGGAACAGATGCCCGGCGACCAGCCCGACGAGAAGGCAGATGAGGGTGAGCTGGTCCGGCGACACGCGCGTCGGATAGGCGGCGCGAGCGATGCGCGCACCGATCGGCCGAAAGAAGCGCAGGTCGAGCCATTCCTCGACGGCTTCTCCCTTGGTCGCGAGGTCGTTGGCGTCGGGCGCCGCGGAGTCGTATGCCATTGCGAAAAGCGGGATCCGCCGCTCAGGCGGTGACGTGCTCCATCGCCTCGCGCAGCACGCCCTTCATGGTGGCCAGCGCTTCCATCGCCTGCGCTTCGGTGATCACCAGGGGCGGATTGATCCGCACTTCGGGGTTGTAGATCATCGCAAGGACGCCTCGCGCCAGAAGTGTATCAAAGATCCACCGCGTGAGGCGTTTGTCGAGGAACGTGCGGGTGCCGGGCCGCATGAGGTCGAATCCGATCATGAGACCGCGGCCGCGGACGTCGCGCACGATCGGCAGCTCGGCTTCCCAGGACCGCATCTCGGTCTGCATCCGCTCGCCGAGCGCGCGGCTGTGCTCCACGAGATGCTCTTCGAGAATCGTCTCGATCGTTACCCGTGCCGCCGCCGCCGCGAGGGGATTGCCGCCGTAACTGGACGAGCTGCCGCTCGGGTTGGCCCACGGCTTGGCGTGCGCCACGGACTCGCGTATCACGATCCCCGTAATCGGAAAACCGCCGCCGAAGCCTTTCCCGATCGTCATGATGTCGGGGACGACGCCCTCTTCCCATTCCGTCGCGAACATCTTTCCCGTGCGCCCGAAGCCGGTCAGCATCTCGTCGCAGATCAGGAGCGCGCCGATCGAATCGGCGAAGCCCCGCAATCCGCGCAGGAATCCGGCGGGAGGAACGATGTTTCCCGCCGTCCCCTGAATGGGCTCCACGATGATCGCCGCGACATCGTTGGTCGTCTCGAGCTCGATCTTGCGCTTGAGAAAAGCGAGACATTGCTCGAGGCACGTTTCCTCGGACACGTCACCGAACGGCCAGCGGCTCGGGACCGGGTACGGAGTGCTGTACATGCCGGGCATGAGCGGGCCCAGCTCGTGCTTGAAGCTGCCGCTGAGAAGGGGCAGCACACCGGCGGTCTTGCCGTGAAATCCGCCCCAGAAGCCGACGACTTCCTTCTTCCCGGTAAACGCCTTCGCGAGACGCAGTGCCGACTCCACCGCCTCCGCGCCACTGCTATAGAGCTGCGTGCGGGTGAGATCGCCGGGCGCGATATCGGCGATCAGCTTGACGAGCGCGGCACGGTGCTCGGTCGTGAAGCTGCCGACGTGCGCCCGCGCAACCTGACGCTGGAGCGCGTTGACGAACTTGGGGTGCCCGTATCCGAGGCTCGCCACGCCGACGCCGGCGAGCAGGTCGATGTAGCGCTTGCGGTCGACGTCGACGAGCAGTGCGCCCTCGCCGTGATCGATGCACAGCTGGCTGAACAGCGCAACGCTCTGCGTCCCCGGCGCGAGGAACTCCGCCTCGGCCTCGAACGTGGCGAGCGAGCGCGGCCCCGCCGCCTGGGGTGCGGGCGGGAGCTCGGTAGGAGTGGGGGCCGGGGAGGACGGCGCCCCCATCCGATCGGACGGCGCTTCAGGCGTCAGCTGTGACGTCACGTGTTTGATCCGGTGAAGATAGTCGTCTCATGGACGTAGTCGGCGATGTGCCGGGCGGCCTCGTCGCGGAACGGCGCGAAGCTCGGCCAATCATTGAGATCGATCAGGACGGGGCGCCCGGGTTCCGGGACCGCGACGTCGCCGCCGAAGACATCGAGGCCAAGGCGTCGCGCCGCCCCGAAGGCGACCGCGCGGAGCCGCTCCTCGTTGACGACCGGCGGCGGAGCCGCCGGACCACCGTCCGCCCCGTAGTAGCGAAAGAATCGCCCATCCGCCACGCCGTAGAACTTGAGAACCGGCCCCGAAACGTGCTCCTGGAGCGCCACCCGCGCGATCCCGCGCGCCGCAAACGCCCCCAGCGCGGCCTCGAGCCCTTCCCTGCGAACGGCCACGACATCCTCCTGCCGCTCGGCGTGGACGTCGCCGCGCTTGACCCAGACGAGCGCGTCGTCGCGGCCGAATCCATCGAGGGAGGCGTCAACGCCGGTTGACGCGATCATCGTTCGCGGGAACGTGACCGCGGTATCCTCCGCCGCGGCGGCGGCGAGCCGCTCGACAAGGCGGTGCCGGTGGCACCCGAGCACACTGGACGGGCGGTTGACGAGCCGCGTCGTGCCGGCGCATTCGAGCGCGAGCAGGCGCTCCGATGCCGCCGGCCCCTGGCACATGTTGAGCACGAGGTCCGCATCGGGGAGCGCGCCGTGAATGACCGCGTCCTCCCCGCCCCGGGTCACCTCCCAGCCCAACCGCTCGAGATGCCCGACGGTGGCGTCGAGGATCGCCGTGTCGTTCGTCCGATGCTGATTCGGAGAATACGATGCCTGGCGGTACAGAGCAGCCGCGCGCCGGCTCACTCCACGTCCGCGAGGACGAGCGCCTCGGCGGCCTCCAGATCGCGGTGGCGATCGACGTCGACGATTCGCGCGACCTCGGTCGTGGCGACCCGCGCGCCCAGATCGACGAGCTCCCCCAGGAAATCGCGCATGCGCGCAAGTCCGTCCTGGCGCGCGAGAACCGCCGCCTCGCGGGCTCGCGAGCTGAAGGCGTACACCCCCCCCGTCACGCAGGCGGGGGCTGCGGGCCGGCCGCCCAGCCGGCCCACGAATCCGGCCGCATCGCGCGCGACCCAGAGCGGCCGCTCGTCGTCGACGTAGGGCGTCACGGCCAGGACCGCGTCGGCGCCCTCCGCGAGCGCACGCCCGGCCGCGGCGTACACCGCGCGCCAGTCTACCCGGCGCATGACGGTATCGACCATCGTACAGAATACCGCTCCCGCCGGAGCGCGCTCGAGTCCGCCGACGAGGGTGTGCAGGGACGATGGCGTGTGGCACGTCGCGACCCGCAGGTCGGTCCAGCCCTCGCCCGCCGCCGCGACGCGCAACGCGGCCAGAACCTGCGGCCGGTCATCCCGAACCATGCACGTCACGGTCTCGCACCCGAGATCGTACAGCGTGTCCACGAGACGAACGATCTGCGCCCGCCCGCCCAACGGCACCGCGCCCTTGGCGTCCCGCACGCCGTCGGCTGCCAGGCGCGATCCTTCCCCGCCGGCGAGGATCAGGCCGTGCACGGAACCCCCGGCGCGAGCAGCACCCCCGGCAGGTCGGCGAAGCGGGCGACGCGAGCGGTCGGCTGGGGCCCCGCCGGCGCGCTGCGCCGCCGGGGCACGATCCAAATGGTACGCATGCCGAGGTCCCGTGCCGCCGCGATGTCGGCGATCAGGTTATCACCGATCATACACGCATCGGACGCGGAGACGCCCAGGGCGTCCAGCGTCCGGCGAAACAGAACGGGGTCCGGCTTCGCCACACCATGCACAGCGGAATCCGTCACGACGTCGAAGAAGGATCGGATCCCGAGCTCGTCGAGACACCGATCGAGGTTGCCTGTGAAATTAGAGATCACCGCGAGCCGGAACCGCGCGCGCAACACCTCGAGAACGGGCCGATTTCGCTCCACCGTGCGCACGGCCTGGGCGTGAAACGCTTCGGCCACCCGCGATGCATCGACGGCCGCCGGATCGATCGGGCTCAACAGGTCCCGGAGCAGCACGGCCTGGGCGTCAATCATGGCTCGAAACCCCATTCCGCGAATGTCCGGTAGATGCTCGAGCGCCCGGTCCGAGGCACGAAAAATCGGCTCGAAGCGGCGCAGCGACAGGGTGCCGCCGACGCGCCTGTAGGCCGCATGAAATCGTGCAGCCCATCGCAGGCCGTCCGCGTCCAGCGTCCCCCCGAAATCGATCAACAGCGCCCCACACCCGCTCACCGCGCCGGCCTCCTGGAGAGGGGCCTGGCGTCCGGCTTCACCCGTGACGTGCAGCGCTGCTCCGTGCGATCACATGGAAACTGTATCGCTCAAGTAACGAGCGGGCAAGCGGCGCGTCACGGCGGGACGCTTCTGCTACACCCAACCCTCGCGGCGATACCAGGCCAGGGTGTCCCGCATCCCATCGGCGAGCGCGATGCGGGGGGCATAACTCAGCTCGCGCCGCGCCCGACCGTCGTCGCACGTCCAGTCGCGTTGCGCGAGATCGCGCACACGATCGGGGGTCAGCAACGGCTTGCGTCCCGTGACGCGCGCGGCGAGACGCCCGACGTGGGCCGCCAGGCTCGCCGCGCCGATGGGCACCGGAATGGACCGGACGCGCCGGCCGGCCGCGTGCGCCAATGCTCCGACGATCTCCTCCCAGGAGTGGGCGGCGCCGCTCACATAATAGACACCGCGTCCGAGCCCGTGGGCCGCCGCATCCGCCATTCCCCGGGCGAGATCGCGCACGTGTACCATGGACAGGCGTTGCCCGGCCGGCCCCACGTGCAGGGCGAACCCGCGCGTGGCAAGACGAAAGGCGGCGAGCACATCGGTGTCGCGCGGACCGTACACCGCCGGCGGTCGCACGATGACGGACCGAAGCCCGGCCGCTCCCACAACCCGCTCCGCCGCGAGCTTGGACGCGCCATACGGAGTGATCGGATGCGGATCATCGGCCTCGGTCACGGGACGCCCGCCCGTCACCGGGCCACCGGCGGCCAGGCTCGAGCAGTGAATGAGCGCGGCATCCGGGTTGCGCGCGGCGATCGCGTCACAGACGGCGCGCGTTCCCCCGACGTTGACGCGGACGTACTCCCCGCTCCGAACAGCCGATGTGATCGCGGCGAGATGGAAGACGGCGGTCACATCCGCGACAGCGACCCGGAGGGCGCCGGCATCCATGATGTCGCCGGGCACCGTCTCGACCCGCTCCAGGGGCAGCCATTGGCGGCTGCTCGTCGCGCGCAGCAGGGCGCGCACGCGCCACCCGCGATCGAGCAGCTCCTCGACGAGGTGACTCCCGACGAAACCGCTCGCCCCCGTGACGAGCGCGACCCCGGTCACGGGAGTGGAATCACCCGAGCGCCTTATCGTACAGTCGATAGGTCTTGTACGCGTGCGCGCCCGTGTTCTCGATCGCCCGTCGCATGAGCGCGTTGTCCTCCAGGATCCAGGAGGACTCGCCACGGGTAATTCCATGCTTGGCGGCCGCGCGCAGCATCGTCAGATAGAGCAGCTCGGCGACGCCCTTGTTGCGGAAGGCCTCGAGCACGCCGAGGGTGAGCACGCGCGCCTGGTGGATCGAGCGCCCATACCACAGCGCCTTGGCCCATCCGAAAGGGAGGAGCCGGTCATTCCCGATGCGCGTGAGCACCACGTTGAAGTCCGGGATCGCGAGCGCGAACCCCGCGAGCTCCCCCTTGACCATCGCGAACTGGACGAGATCGGCGAGGACGACCGGCTTGAGCTGCTTGGCCATGTGCCCGATCTCGGCCTCGGTCATTGGCACCGCACCCCAGTTGGCCTCCCACGCCGTGTTGTACAGCACGCGAATCCGGTCGACCTCTTCGTCGAAACGACGCATGTCGATCGGACGGGTGGAAATCCCGTTCCGCTCCGCGAGCCGGTCGGCCACGCGTGCGATGCGGGCCGGGTCGGCCGCGGAGGGATGCCAGTAGGCGATCAGGTCCTTCACCTTCGCGAGGCCGTACGATTCGAGCATCTCGGCGTACCACCGCGGATTGTGCGGCATCATGATCATGGGCGGGGTATCGAACCCATCGACCAGAAGCCCGCACTCCTCGTTCACCGAGAAGCTCGCCGGGCCGCGCATGATCGAGAACCCGCGCGCGCGCAGCCAGTCCGCCGCGGTGTCGAGGAGTGCGTGCGCGACCGCCGCATCGGGCGCGCACTCGAAGAAGCCGAAGAAGCCCGCGCCGTCGTGGTGCTCGGCCGTGTGCGCAGCGTTCTTCACCGCCGCGATCCGACCGACCACCGCGCCCCGAGCGTTCCGGGCGAGGAACAGCTCGACCTCGGCGTGCTGGTGAAATGGATGCGTGGGGCTCAGTAGGTCGGCGACGTCGCGCCGGAGCGGCGGGACCCACTGCGGGTCGTCGCGATACAGCCGAAAGGGAAGATCGATGAACGCGCGAACATCGGCGCGGCCCCGAACGGGAGCGACGTCGGTCACGCTCTGGCAGTCACGCCGGCGGTCAGGAGATGATCCCCATCGACCGGCCGACCTGCGCGAACATCTCGAGGACGAAATCGAGCTGGTCGTTGGTGTGCGTCGCCGAATACGACGTTCGGATGCGCGACTCCCGCTCCGGGACCGCGGGCGCAACGACCGGATTGGTGAACACGCCGGCGTCGAAGAGGCGCTTCCAGAACTCAAAGGTCGCGAGGTCGTCGCCCACGACCACCGGGACGATCGGCGTGACGCTGCCCCCGGTGTCGAAGCCAAGCGCCCGGAACCCGTCGCGCATCCGGTCCGCGTTCTTCCATAACTGCAGCCGGCGCTCCGGCTCGCGCGCCAGGATGTCGAGGCACGCGATGACGGCGGCGCATGCCGCGGGCGGCATGGATGCGCTGAAGATCTCGGTCCGCGCGTGGTGCTTGAGGTAATCGATCACGGCCCGCTCGCCCGTTACGAAGCCACCGATGGACGCGAACGACTTACTGAAGGTGCCGATGATGAGATCGACCTGATCGGTGAGGCCGAAATGTTCGGCGGTTCCCGCTCCCGTTGCCCCGAGCACCCCGACCGCGTGCGCATCATCCACAGCAATGCTCGCGTTGTATGCCGCACACAGCTCGACCAGTCGCGGCAGATTGACGATATCCCCTTCCATGCTGAACACGCCGTCGACCACGATCAGCTTCGCGTGGCCGCGCGCCCGTCGCAGCTTGGTCTCGAGGTCGTTCATGTCGTTGTGCCGGTACCGCACGGTCTCGCCACCGGCGAGCCGGCACCCATCCACGATGCTCGCGTGATCCAGCTTGTCGATGACGACGACGTCGTTGCGCCCGACCAGCGTGGAGATGACCCCAAGGTTCGTCTGAAAGCCCGTGGAAAAGACGAGCCCGGCCTCCTTCCCCGTGAGCGCCGCCAACCGGACCTCGAGCTCCTCGTGCAGGTCCGTGTTGCCGTTGAGGAACCGGCTGCCGGTGCATGCCGTCCCATATTTCGCCGTGGCGGTCTGCGCCGCGGCGATCACGCGATCGTCGTGATTGAGACCGAGATAGTTGTTCGATCCGACCATCACGAGCCGCTTCCCGTGAACCACGACCTCCGTCGAGGTCGAGGACTCGATCGGGACGAAATATGGGTACAGCCCCATCTCCTGGACTTCGCGCAGGCGCGTGAATTGCCGCGCCTTCGCGAAGATGTCGGGGACCGGCGCGAGCGGGTCGGCCAGGACTGCGTCAGGAGCCTCCGATGGCACCGATTGGGGCGCCACCACGGGGCGGATACTCGATTTCACGGCGGGCTCAGTCGGTCGGGGGGGCGGAAGCGGTATGCGTGAGCATACGGCCCGGCGTCCCCTGCGGCAACTCCGCCCCGCGGCCGTCTGCATGGTCACCATCGACGCGAAAGGTGACGTCGCGGTCCACCCGATAGACGGTCGATGTGGAGTCGACGGAGGGCCACGCGCCGGCGTCGTCCGGATAGATCACGCCACCGAGCGCGCCCATGGCGCCGTCGGGGATCGTGTGACCGGTCGGGTTGTCGTAGACAGCCGTCAGCCGGTAGACGTGATCGACCGATACGGGAATGCCGAGCCGCCACCAATATTTCCGGACCGGCATGTCGACCGGTTCGCCGGTCCGACCCACGACCGGAGCCGCCCGCCAGATGACGTGATGCGCGGTGACATCCTCGAGCCGGATCTCCGTCGCGTACTTATGGAGGTGCGCCCCGACCGCGAGAATGCGGCCGCTCACAGCGGGGCGCGCGTCCCACGACTTCTCCGAGTGACCGGCCGGCAGGTCGTACGCCTTTACCGCCGCGGGCGGCATGACGTCGAGATAGATGGGGTAGATCGAGAGCGGGCGAAACCAGGTTGACGCCGGCACGTACCGCATCCGCACCACGAGCCGCGCGTTGGTGACCGGCGCGGGCGACTCGTTGTGCAGCATCGCCGTGACGGCCAGCGAATCGCCCGCGCGAACACGGAATCCGAGAACTCGCGGAAGCTCCACGGGCGGCGTCTCGGACCCCACAGCGCCCAGGCGCAACATGGCCTGGCTAAAGAGATCGCGCTGGTGCGGGATGAGGAGGTTGACGTGGTGAATCAGGCGGTGGGGAAGGGACCGGCCAGCCGAATCGAGAAGATCGACCGCGTACCCCTGAAGCCAGCCGTTGACGGGAATCGAAACCGTCCTGGGGGTTATCTCGGCCATGGCGCCCATGGCACCCATGCCCGCCGTCCCGCCACCCATTCCCGGCATGTCCATCCCGCCACCCTGGCCGACCCCGGCGACGTGAATGGGCGCGATCTCGATCACGATCTCGTGGCGGACCGTGTCGACCGTGAGGCGGGCGTGGGCGCTACCGGCCTCGGTCGGTCGGGGTGCCTGACCGCCCGCCACGCCGAAAGCCCCGGCCATGAGCGCGATCCCCCCGGCCAGAAGTGGCGTTCGCATCGGCTGGTAAGTTAAGGATGGCCGCGTCCGTGGGGAACTCTTTTCCCGCTTCCCGAGTTACAGGCGGATCGTGACCGCCATCTGCCGGACCCGTCCGCTCATGCGCGCGCGCCGCTTCGTCGGGGCGTGGAATTTTGTCGTTCCCTTCTGGGACCCTCCGGGCTCGCGAGGCTAAGGACCGTTCATCCATCGGCAACGCCGATAATCGACGGATTTTCCAGCCCGCGCGATTCGATCCATTGAATCGCGAGGCTTTTTGTTTTTTTTGCCCCCGCCGCCGCACCCGCCACCCCCCCCGCCCGGAGCCATCCCCATGCGTCGTCATCCCGAACTATGCCGCATCCACGCTCCCCCCGGCCGCGCGACGCATCA
>PLLD01000075.1 GCA_003141205.1 Gemmatimonadota bacterium | reverse complement strand
CTAGCGGGCTAGCGGGCTAGCGGGCTAGCGGGCTAGCGGGCTAGCGGGCTAGCGGGCTACAGGGTCAGGAGCGCGATCTCGGGGCGGGACCCGATCCGGAACGGCGGGCCGGAGTTGCCGAGCCCGCGGCTGACGTAGAGGTGGTGAGAGCCATGCCGGCTCACGTACCAGCCTTTGACGTAATGTCCGCTGCCGGTGGGCAGCACCAGGGCGACGCCCAGGGGGGCGATCTGACCGCCGTGCGTGTGGCCGGCGAGCGTGACGATGGGTCGCGGGGCGTGGGGGACGAGACTATCGAATCCGCGGGGACAATGGGAGAGCGCGATCGCGCGGGGCGCCGTCGCATCCCCCGGGCGCAGGGTGTCGATCAGCCGAAGATCCGGACTACCGCCGAGAATGTCGTCCAGGCCGACGATGTCGATGGGCTCTCCCGCGTGATCGAGCGTGACGCGCCGGTTGATCAGGAGATCGACACCGGCGTGCGCGTATGCGCGCTCGAGCCGCGGGATGTCGCACTCTCCCTCGTATTCCCAGTTGCCGAGAACTGCGAACTTGCCGAGCGGAGCCTGGACCGCGCCGTAGAGGGACACGAGGCCCTCGTCGCCGCGGTTGTCCACGGCGTCGCCCACGACGCAGAGCACGTGCGGCTGAAATTCCGCGATCGTTCGAACGAGGGCCGCGAGATCGATGAGATGGTGGGGGCCGTGCATATCGGTCGCGAGCGCCAGGCGCAGCGGCGCCCGGGCGTCGGCGGGCCAGCGGGGGACGGCGCTCCGCGTCGCCTCGAGCTCGTTGGAGAGGGCGCCATAACCGGACAGTCCGGCGACACCCAACCCTGCGGCGGCCAGAAACCGTCGGCGCGTGATGCGGTCGGGCACTTCTCTTGGCATGTATGGCTTATATACCCGTGGCTCGCTTGACAGGTTCGCCTTAAGCGGCCTACTGTTCACCGTTTAGGTCCCGCTGTCGTGCCACGGCGCTCCGCTTGTTCCCGCGCTCAGACGGCACGGACCTGATCGCGTACCCCATGCCATTCTGGAGGACGATTCATTTGTCCGAAGTCATCATCCATGACGACGAGAACTTCGAACGGGCACTAAAGCGCTTCAAGAAGAAATGTGAAAAGGCCGGCATCCTGTCCGACCTGCGGAAGCACAGGCATTACGAGAAGCCCAGCGAGCGGCGGAAGCGCAAGATGAATGCGGCGCTCCGGAAGAATCGCCGCACTCGCCACGCGTAGGGATTCCATTCGATGTCGGCGCTCCTCGCGCAGCTGCAGGGTGACCTGGTTGCGGCGCGCAAGGCGCAGGACAAGCCGGCGACGCTCCTGCTCGGGACGATCCTCGCCGATGTGAAGAACCGGCGCATCGAGCTGCGCCGTGACCTCGAGGATGCCGAGATCGTGGAGGTCCTCCGGAAAGGGATCAAGCGCCGGCGCGAGTCGATCGAGCTGTATGGGCGCGGTGGACGCCCGGACCTGGTGGCCAAGGAGCAGGCGGAGGTCGATGCGCTCGCGCGCTACCTGCCGCCCGAGGTCGACGCGGTGGAGCTCCGGGCCGCGATCCAGACCGCGATCGCGGGGGGTGCCACGACCATGAGCGCGGTCATGGGTCGGGTCGCCCCACAGTTCAAGGGCCGGGCGGACGGGAGCGCCATCAGCGCGATCGCGCGTGAGGAGCTCGCGGCACGAGTCTGATCATGATTCCCTGTTGCGCGACCGCGAACCCGGTGAGCGCCGGTGCCCCCCTGGCGGCTCCGGCGTGATCACGGACGAGACGCTCGAGCAGGTTCGCGAGGCCGCCGATATCGCGCAGATCATCGGCGAGCACGTGGCGCTCAAGCGCATGGGCACGGATTACCGCGGANNCGCCGACTACCGCGGCCCGTGTCCCTTTCACCAGGGCACGCACCCGAACTTCTCGGTCTCGCCGCGCAAGCGGATGTACTATTGCTTCGTCTGCCACGAGGGGGGCGATGTCTTCACCTTCCTCTCGAAGCGACTCGGCCTCGATTGGCCCTCCGCCGTGCGTCAGGTGGCGGGGAAGGCGGGAATCGAGATCCGCGAGGTCGACACGCATCGCGCCGGCCCGGACCCGCGCGAGCCGCTGTGGGAGGTGACGGGGGCTGCCGCGGACTACTTCCGCCGGATGCTCTGGGACGACGAGATCGGACGTCCCGCGCGCGAGTATCTGACGGCGCGCCACATCGACCGTGAGACGGCGGACCGCTTCGGGCTCGGTTTTGCGCCGCCGGCGATCGGCCTGATGCGGAGCTACCTGCAGACGCTCGGCTTCGACGACGCGCGCCAGGTCGTCGCGGGCGTCCTGTCGCAGCCGGAGGAGGGACGGGAGCCGCGGCCCCGCTTTCGTGGCCGCCTCATCTTCCCGATCTTTGACGCCGTCGGGCATACCGTCGGCTTCGGCGGGCGGCTCATCGGGTCGGGGGATGTGAAGTACGTGAATTCGCCCGAGTCCGCGATCTTTGCCAAGCGGCGACTCCTGTACGGGCTGAACTGGGCCAAGTTCTCGATCCGGCGAGAGGAGCGTGCCCTTCTCGTCGAGGGGTATTTCGACGTGGTGCGCCTCATGGCGGCGGGGATCGAATCCGTCGTCGCGCCGCTCGGGACGGCGCTCACGGCGGAGCAATCGGAGCTTCTCGCGCGCTACACGAAGCAGGTTTTCCTGTTGTACGACAGCGACGCGGCGGGCCTGCGTGCGACCTTCCGTGCCGGCGACGAGCTGCTTCGGCGCAGCATAGCCGTCCGCGTCGTCACCCTGCCGAGCGGGGAAGACCCCGACACGTTCGTGGACGTACATGGCGCGGAGCGCCTCGATGCGGAGCTCGCGGGCGCACCCGACCTGTTCGATCGCAAGGTCGCGCTGCTCGAGCAGGGAGGCTGGTTCGCCGATCTGCACCGGAAGCGCCGCGCGATCGATCGTCTCCTCCCGACGATTCGCGCCGCGGCGGACCCGATCACCCAGGAGCTGTACGTCGCGCGGGCCAGCGAGGCCGCGGGGATCCCGCGTCCCGTTCTCTGGCGCGAGGTCGGACAGAAGCCTCCCGTGCTCGCGGCGACTGCCGTGGCGCCGGCGGGGCGTCGGCCCGAGCGCCGTCGCGCACCGTCGAGTGCGCAATGGGGTGAGCGGAGCGTGGGGGCCGGGCGTGGCGGAAGCGGCGCGGCGGCCGAGCGCGAGCTGGTGCGGGCGCTGCTGTTCGCGCCGCGGCAGATCGACGGCGTCGCCGAGCGGGTCCAACTCGCCGTGCTCCGCGATGCGCGCTACCGTGCGATCGTCGAAGCCATGCGGGCACTCGGCGAAAATACCACCGCCGACGCTCTCGTGCCCGTCCTGCCCGAGGACGCGCAGGAAGTTGTGACGGCACTCGCCGCAGAGGGGCCGACCGGGGCCGACGCGGCACGCGTGATCGATGACAGTCTCGCGACCCTCCGGGTGCGGGAGCTGGAGGATCGTCAGGCCGAGATCGATCGCCTCACGGTGGTCGCGTCGACGGTGGAGAAGCAGGAATTGATGATGGAAAAAGTGCGCAATCGCGACGAGATTCGGGCGCTGAATGGACGGGGCTACCGGACGTATGGGAAATCACGACAGACCGCGGGGAGGAATGACGGTGCATCCTGACGTGGAAGCGTTGTTGGCGCTCCAGGCGGACGACCAGGCGATTCGGGTGCTGGAGGAGCAACTCGCGGCATTCGAGCCGCGTCTGCGGGCCATGGCTCAGGCCCGTACGGCGGCGGCCGATGGGGTCGCGGGCGCACAGGCGGCGCTCGCGGCGGAGGAGCGGCGGCAGCGCGATCTGCACGAGCAGATCGCCCGTCACAAGCAGCTGCACGAGCGGAACGTGGCGCATCTCGACGCCGTCAAGCGGATGCGCGACGCGACCGCCGCGGTGGCGCAGGTGGAGGCGGCGCGGCGCATCCTCGCGGAGGAGGAGAGCGACCTGCAGGCCGTGACCCGACGCGTGGGGGAGTTGCGCGCGGCGGTGGAGGCGCAGGAGCGCTCCGGCGGGGAGATGCAGGCGCAGCACGCGGTGGAGCAGGAGGAGATCGCGGCGCAGCGATCCGAGATCGAGGGGCAGTTGACCATCGCGCGGACCGCGCGGGCCGGGCTCGCCACCCACGTCAATCGTCCGCTGCTCTCGAAGTACGACCGGATCCGCTCGGCGCGGCGCGACGGTGCGATCTACGCGCTCCGCGGGCCCTCGTGCGGGAATTGCGACACGAGCGTGCCGATGCAGCGCCGGAACGTGATGGCGGCGAGCGGCACGATCGAGGTGTGCGAGACGTGTGGCGTTCTGCTATATGCCGGCGCGTGAGGCCGGCGCGGGCCCGACGCGCGCCACCGGGCCCGTGATCGCGCCGACGCTCGGACGCTCCGTGCCGAGGTGGGTCCTCCCGCAGCCGGTGGCCACGAGCGATGTCGCCGCGCTGAGCGATGCGCTGCACCTGCCGGAGCCCTTGTGCCGGTTGCTGTGCGCGCGCGGCTATGGCGAGGTCGAGGCGGCGAAGCGCTTCCTGCGGCCGCGCTTCGACCAGCTGCACGATCCCTCGCTGATGCGCGACCTGGATACGGCCGTCGAGCGGCTGGCCGTCGCGATCGCGCGCGGCGAGACGATCATGGTCCACGGCGACTACGACGTGGACGGCATGGCCACGACGGCGCTCCTGGTTCGGGCGCTGGGCGGGATGGGGGCGCGGGTCGTGCCGTTCATTCCCCGCCGCATCGAGGACGGCTACGATCTCTCGAGCGCCGGCGTCGAAGCCGCGCGAGCCTGCGGGGCACAGCTGGTGCTCACGGCGGACTGCGGGACGAATGCCCGGGCCGCGGTAGCGGAGCTGCGGGCCGCGGGGATCGACGCGATCGTGAGCGACCATCACCTGCCGGGCGGTCCGCTTCCGGAGTGCGTCGCGGTGCTCAATCCGAAGCGCGAGGGGTGCGCGTACCCCGATAAGGATCTGGCCGCGGCGGGGGTTGCGTTCAAGCTGGCGCTCGCGCTCGCGCGCCGGCTCGGGATGAGCGAGGCTCCGGTGCTCGCGTTGCTCGATCTCGTGGCGCTGGCGACGGTGGCCGACGTCGCGCCGCTCCGCGGAGAGAACCGGGTGTTCGTGCGGTACGGTCTGCGTCTCCTCGCCGACTCGCGAAACCTGGGGTTGCAGGCGATGCTCCGGGCGGCGGGGCTGGAGGGGAAGCCCGTCACGGCGGGACGCGTCGGATTCATTCTCGCGCCGCGGCTCAACGCGGTCGGACGGCTGGGGCACGGGCTGCGCGGCGTCGAGCTGCTCACGACGCTGGATGCGCCGGAGGCGGCCCGGCTGGCGCGCGATTTCGAGGAGTTGAACCGGCGGCGCCAGGAGATGGACCGGGAGACGCTTGCGCAGGCGATCGAGCGGGTGGAGCGTTTGCCGCTCGACGAGACGTACGGAATCGTGCTGGCGGACGAGCGGTGGCATCCCGGGGTCATCGGCATCGTGGCGTCGCGGCTGGTCGAGATGTACGGGCGTCCGACCGTGCTCATCGCGCTCTCGGGCGGAGAGGGGCGCGGCTCGGGACGCTCGATCTCCGCCTTCGACCTCTACGGGGGGCTGGCCTCGTGCCGGGAGCACCTGATCCGGTTCGGCGGGCACCGGGTGGCTGCCGGTGTCACCGTGGCCTCGGCAAGCGTGGAGGCATTCGCGGCGCGCTTCAATGCCGTTGCGCGGGCGCAGCTGTCGCCGACCGATCTGGCCGGCGAAGTGCGGGTCGATCTCGAGGTGGAGCTCGCGGATGTGACGGGGGAGATCGAAGCGATGCTGCGGCACTTCGAGCCATTCGGGGTCGGCAATCCGACCCCGGCGTTTCTGGCGCGCGGACTCCGGGTGGCCGCCCCCCCGCGACGGATCGCGCGCGATGGGCTCCGCCTCCGGCTGAGCGGGACTGGCGCGGGAGGAAGCGACATTGAGGCGCTGGCGTGGGGGGCGGCGGACCGGGCCGGCGAGCTCGACGGAGCGCGTCCGGTGGATGTCGTCTTCCGGATCGAGCGGGATGAATGGCAGCGGCACAGCCGACTGCAGGCCCGGATCACGGATTTTCACGTATGACCGGCTCACGTATGACCGGCTCACGTATGACGGGGGCGACGCGTGCGTATCGTGGCGGGGCGGTGGCGAGGGCGGCGGATCGCGGCGCCGGCGGGGGATGCGGTGCGCCCGACGGGGGATCGCGTGCGCGAGGCCTGGATGAGCATCGTGCAGGCGCTGTTGCCCGGGGCCCGGATCGTCGATCTCTTCGCCGGGTCGGGCGCGCTCGGACTCGAGGCGCTTTCGCGCGGTGCGGCCAGCGCGGACCTGATCGAAGAGGCGCCAGCGATCCTGCAGGTTCTCCGCGCGAACGTTGCGGCGCTCGGCGCGGAGGAATCCGCTCACGTGGTCCGGGCGGACGCGATCCGCTTCATCCAGGCGCTCGGGCCGGGGACGTACGACGTGGCGTTCGCGGACCCGCCGTACGCCGGCGGCCTGGCCGCGGCCGTTGCGGAGCGGTGGCTGAGCATGCCCTTCGCGGCCGTTCTCGGTGTGGAGCACGCGGCCGGCGTCGCGCTCCCGGCGGGGGGGGGCATGACGCGACGCTACGGCTCGGCCGCCGTGACGGTCTACGGCCTTTGAAGGTCTCCCGATAGTGCCGCGGATCGCCGTTTACGCCGGCAGCTTCGACCCGATCACGCGAGGGCATGAGGATGTCATCCACCGGTGCATCGAATTCGTCGACCGGCTCGTTGTCGGAGTTGCCACGAATGCGGCGAAGGCGCCGCTGTTCTCCCTCGAGGAACGGCTCGCACTCGTGCGCGGCGCGACCGTCGCCGAGCCGCGGATCGACGTCCAGGAGTTCACCGGGCTGCTCGTCGATTTCGCCGCGTCCGTCGGTGCGCATCTCCTCATTCGCGGCCTGCGGGCCGTGAGTGACTTCGAGTACGAGTTTCAGATGGCGCTCATGAATCGGCACCTGTCCGCGGGCGGGCTGGAGACCGTGTTCATGGTGCCGTCCCTGGACACGACCTATATCAGCTCCAGCATCGTGCGCGAGGTCGCCCGGTATGGCGGCGACCTGACCAGCCTCGTGAATCCGGCCGTGGCGCAAGCATTGCGGATCAAGTTCGACCGCTAAGATTCATCCCCGTATTCCCCATGACCGCCTCGCAGGCTGGAGATGTTTCGCTA
>PLLD01000009.1 GCA_003141205.1 Gemmatimonadota bacterium | reverse complement strand
GGTACGCGCCAACACGTCGATCACACTCTCTTCCCAGGCCGACCTTACCGTAACGGGCAGCTACCTCTCTACATATCAGCAGACTCCGGATGCGCAGTCGCTGTACTCGGGCGTCTTTGAGTCCGTCGCCCTCAGCGATCCCGCCCATTACTACGGCTACGCCGGCGGCTACACCGTGTCGAACCATACTCCGCTCTCCCAATTGACCGAGTTGGGTTCCCAGAACACGTCGCGGCTGACGGGTGGGCTANNCGTCCGACCGGGTGGTTTGTCGGCCACGCAACTGCGGGCCTCGATCACGGCTCTCAGCGAGACGAAAACATCAACTACCCTCTGGCCAATCCTATCTTTGAGGACGGCTATATGCCGTTCATCAATCTTATTGACGCGACCACCGACGTATACTCGGCCGACTTGCGGGGCACTGCGACTGTGTCGTTGATGCGTTCCGTGCGTTCCGTCACATCCGTAGGAATGCAGTACGCAGACGTACGTACCGTCGGCCAAGCCGGATTCGCCTATATCACAGCCACGAATCTCACGCTCAATGGGGCGACGAGTCCGACTGCGTCTCAACAGGGCAGTCGGCAAGCGACGCTGGGGGGGTACGGGGAGGAGGAAGTGAGTGTGGCGGACCGCGTATTCGTTACGGGAGCCTTGCGAATCGATGCAGGGAGCGGGTTCGGCCGGTCCTACGCGACGGCGGCGTACCCCAAGGCGAGCGTTTCGTGGCTCGCGGTGAGCGGGGCCCAAACGACAGTGCGGATAAGGGGAGCGTTCGGCGAATCTGGCGTGCAACCGGCGAACGGTGCAGCACTGCAGCTATATACGCCGAACACCACCTATCTCACGGGTGGCGCAGTGAGTACGACCATACTCGACTGGCCGGGCAATCCGACGCTTCGGCCGGAGCGGTCTGCGGAGTTCGAGGGGGGGATCGACGTTAGCGGGTGGGGGAACCGGGTGAGCCTCGAGCTCACGGGATACGACAAGATGACCCAGGATGCGCTAGTAAATGTGAATCTGGGGGCGGATCTCGGCGCCTATACGTATCAAGAGAATATCGGCAGGGTGCGAAACACAGGCGTGGAGGGGAGCGTGACAGTGGGCCTGATCGCCAGCCGCTCTGTCAATTGGGAGGTAGGCATCAATGCCTCATTGAATCGCAACACATTGGTATCGCTCGCTCCTGGTGTCGCTGCGCAACCGGGTTCCGTGTACCGAGACCAGTATCGTCAGGCGGCTGGATATCCTCTCTATGGCATCTGGGCTCAAAACCTCAGTTACTCAGATGCCAACCATGACGGGATCATTGAAGCGGGCGAAATCACCTTGGCCGATTCGGCAACGTATCAGGGGCCGAGCCTGCCGACTCAGGAGGCTTCGATATCGACACATTTGGGCTTTTGGCGAGGAACGCTCACGGTTGGCGGTCTCATCGACTACCGTGGCGGCTATCGGATCTCGAACTCTGTGCAGGAGCTGGCCGACATTAGCGTCCTGAATGCCCGGCAGGCCAACGACCCCACGGCGCCCCTTTGGCTGCAAGCACGGACCGTTGCGAATTCGATTCCCGGCGCCTATAACGTGGCCCCCGACATCGAGAACGGTGCCTTTGTCCGCCTACGGGAGGTATCGGTGACGTACGCGGTCCCGCGGTCCATTTCTCACGCAATACGAGTACAGACTCTAGGGGTGACCGGTGCGGTGCGAAATCTCGCGCTGTGGACGCGGTACACCGGCGTCGATCCCGAGGTGAGCAATACGAACGGCTTCAACGTTCAGGCCGCGCCGACGACGAATGGCTATGCCGTCAATAACGATGTGCGGGAAGATGGCGGCGCGGTGCCGCTGGCACGCTATTGGGTACTCAGAATCAACGTGGGATGGTGACGGCAATGCGCTATCGGCGGTATTTTCAGCACGCGATCACCGCGGCCGCGTACGTTCTGTCGTTGGGCGGTGGGGCACAAGCCTGTCGCCCCAGCGACGTATTGAGTGTGCCGGCGCCAGTTGGCGTCCAAACTAGTGGTTCGTTGCAGAGTACAGAGGGCGCCGAAAGCGCATTCAATGGTGCGAAGGGGCAGTTCTTCGTAGCGGCCGATGGTGTGTTCTTCAATGGCTTATTGGGTGCCTCCAGTGAGCTCAGCGACGAATTTACCTATAGCGATTTTATGTACGGCGCCGCGGCGTACGCCGCGATCGATGCGCGAATCACAGCTGGCTCCGCGGAACTGGGCGACAGTCCTTGGCTGCTGCTTCTACAGGCTCGGTCCTCGCTCCTCTTGGCGTTGCCAGGGCTTACCACGTATGAGGTCGGTAGCGGACGATCGAGAATTGGAGAAGCGTACGCACTGATGGGATACGCCGAGTTGCTGATCGCCGAATCCTATTGCGCAGGCACCACGTTAAGTCAGGTTATTCCGGGGGGTGGAATCCAATACGGTAATCCGTTAACGACCGATTCACTCCTTGGGACGGCGAATGCGGACTTTAACGCCGCGCTCGCAGCAGCATATGGCAACGACACGGTGGCGGCACTCGCCCATGTCGGACTGGGACGCGGCCTGCTCGATCGGGCACAATATTCGGCCGCAGATACTGCTGTGGCCAGCGTGCCGTCGAGCTTCGTCTATAACGACGTCTTGGAACCCGGCGACTACAGCTCCGGGTCACCGTATTCCTTCAATCTGTACGACGATGGGTTCTACAACGGCGATGCGCTCATCAATGTCGCGGACCGGGAAGGGAGCAACGGGCTGAACTTCCTGTCGGCGCACGACGCGCGCTTGACGTTCGATTCGTCTGTGACTACCCCGGACGGTGGACCATGGTATTTGCCCACAAAATTCGAGGCCAACTTCGCACTCATCCCGTTGGCAACGGGTATCGAAGCCCGCTTAATTGAAGCGGAGGATGCCTTACAGGCGCAACAGACGTCGGCATGGGTTGCCGACTTGAATCAAATGCGCAATAGCGGCTGTACGGCGACCGGGGCCGACACCGTCTGTGGTATTGGCGCAGTTCAGGTACCAGGGCAGGCATCGGGATTGGCATCGCTGAGCGATCCCGGAACTGACAGTGGCCGCGTGAGTCTGATGTTTCGCGAGCGCGCATTCTGGCTGTTCGGGACGGGTACGCGACTGGGAGACCTCCGGCGGCTCATTCGTCAATACGGACGCGATCCAAGCGTCGTGTTCCCCGTGGGTCCGTACCCGAACGGGCACAACGTCAACCTGCCAACGCCGATCCCCGATTATGGGACGGATGTCAACTTGACGCTGCCGACCCAGGCAGGCCTGTTTGCCAGGGGTCTGACGATCTCGAACCCCAACTACAAGGGATGTATTACGTCGACGAAGACCGCGTAATGACACGGTCGACCTACAAGCGTTGTACGGCAGGGATCGGGGCTGCGTGACTCACTCACGACGGGAGTTCTTAAAGGCCAGCTCAGGTCTCGCCGCTGCGGCGATTCTGCCCATGCGCGCGCTTACCGGACTCGATTTCCGGCGCCCCATATGTGACGCATTTCCGGCTGCCGCGAGAACGCAGGCCGACCCGACGAACCTCGCCAGCGCTGCGATCGACGCCGCCATATCTGCGGGTGCCTCATACGCCGACATTCGCATCGACCGTGATACGACGCAGGCGATCCTGATCGTGGGCGAGGTGGGCGGGAATGTCCTTTACAGCGACGACGTGGGCTTCGGCATTCGCGTCATTGCGGACGGCCAATGGGGCTTCGTCGCCAGCGATGCGCAGGATCTCGATACGATCATTCGGTCGGCGCGGCAAGCCGTCCATCAGGCTCAGGTAAATGCGAGAGCCCGCAAGTCGAAGGTGGATCTTCTGCCGGTCCCATCCATTCGCGATGGCAAATGGGCAACGCCGATCAAGACCGATCCCTTTGCGGTCCCGCTGGGTGAACAGCAAGAAGCGTTGCGCGCGGGCACGCGGGCGGCGCTTGCGGTGAGCGGCGCAGTCAAGCGCGCGATCTGCAGTGTGAAATTCGAGCGTCTTGAACGCGTGTTCTCATCCAGCGAAGGCACATACATTAGGCAGGCGATTAGCGGGGCATTTCCCGGGGGAAGTGTGACCGCAACCGTTGCGGGGGATGCGGAGTTGGTTAGCACCAACCCTCTCGGGTTGGAATCGCGCGCCGCGGGGTATGAGGTTATCCCGGCGGGAGCGCTCAAGGAAAAGATGCGTATGGCCGCCGAGCGAGCCGTGGCGGAGTCCCGAGCGCTGGCTACCAACCCGGCCCGGTCGGTTGATGTCGGCCGGTACGAGCTGGTGGTGGGACCGGAGATGCTGAACGGGATGGTCGAGGGCACGATCCTGAACGCACTGGGTATGCAGCGGGCTCTGGGCCGACGCGCGGGCGAGGAGGGCACGAGTTACG
>PLLD01000318.1 GCA_003141205.1 Gemmatimonadota bacterium | reverse complement strand
GTGCACGCGCGATCAGGAGGGCGGCCGCGGCACCCAATGCGCGCGCTTCAACCAGCTGGAGGACGTCGACGATGAAGTCCTTCCGCAGGATCGGGATCCCGACCCGCGCGTGCACGGCACGAAGATCATCGGCCGAGCCCCCGAATCGCGTCGGCTCGGTCAGAACCGAGAGTGCGGCGGCGCCCCCCGCGACATACGCCAGTCCGCGGTCCCCCGCGTCGATGCCGCCGTTGAGCTCCCCGGCCGATGGTGAGCGCCGCTTCACCTCCGCGATCACGGCCACGTCGGCGCGCCGAAGCGCGGCAACGAAGCGTCCCTCCGGACTCGGCCGCGCCGCGGCGGCCCTCTCCACTTGCGAGCGCGTGGCGGACAACGCCGCGACCCGAATCCGTGCGGCGGCGAGCAGCTCCCCGAGCGTTCCGCGGGGCGGGGCCCAGGGCGCACCACCGGACGGCGTTGCTTGCGTTTCGGGCGTTGTTCGGCTAAGCTGGGCTTCGGAAAGTGTTCGGGTCACGGAATCACAGTGGCTTTTCTCACGGGCCGCACCGAGGTCACCTATGCCGCTGACAAGACGGCAGCGTGAAATCCTGGACTACCTGACGGACTACACAGGAACGAACGGGTACGCCCCCAGCTTCGAGGAAATCGCATCCCGGTTCAACTATAACTCGTTGGCTACAGTCCACGAGCACCTCAGTAACCTGGAGCGCAAGCGGTATATCCGGCGCACCTACAACGAGAGTCGGGCGATCGAAATTCTGCCCTCCGACGTGTACGCCCGAGCCGTCGAGCTGCCCCTTCTCGGCACCGTCGCGGCCGGCGCTCCGATCGAGGCCCTCGCGCACGACGAGCACGTGGCCGTCCCGGAAGGATTCCTCCGCAATGGCGGCGGACATTACGTGCTGCGGGTGCGGGGAAATTCGATGATCGACGAGCAGATTCGCGATGGGGATTTCGTGGTCGTGAATGAGCGCGACAGCGCGGACAACGGTGAGATGGTGATCGCGATGCTGCACGGAAGCGCGGCCACGGTCAAGACGCTGTATCGGGAGCGCGACGGCCGGATTCGGCTGCAGCCGGCCAACGAGACGATGCCACCGATCTACGTGCACGAGAACGACATCGCCATCCGCGGCGTCGTCGTCGGAGTGCTGCGCAGGTATTAGCGCGCGTATTAGCGCGCGTATTAGCGCGCGGGCCGCGCGGCGCCCATCAGAGCCTATGCCGCGCGATGGCGGCGCGGAAGCGCTCGAGGGCGCCGATGCCCGCCCCCCGGTCCAGACTTTCCGTCGCAGCGATGACGGCCGCTGGATACGTGGCGGTCCGCCCGGCGACGTAGATCGCCCCGGCCGCGTTGAGGATGACGGCGCTCCGCGCCGCCCGGGGCCCGCGCCCCGCGAGGATCGTCCGTGCCAGGGCAGCGTTGTCGGCGGGATCCCCGCCCGCCAGCTCATCCAGCGTGCCACCACCCAGACCCAACCGGTCGGGGTCGATCGTCCAGCGCCGCTCGGCCCCCCCGCGCACCTCGACGACCTCCGTCGGACCGACCGGAGAGATTTCATCCAGTCCGGGGGCACCGTGCACGACGAGCGCATGAATCGTCCCGAGCGCCGCCAGCGCTCCCGCGACCACGGATAGCCGGACGGGATCGGCGACGCCGATCACCTGACGGCCGGCGCCCGCCGGATTGGCCAGGGGGCCCACGAGGTTCATCACGGTCGGCACACCCAGCCCGCGACGGACGGGCGCCACGTGCCGCATGGCAGGGTGCAGCTGTGGCGCGAACATGAACACCATGCCGGTTTCGGCGAGGACGGCGGACAGCGCCGCGACCGGCAGCTCGAGGGGAATGCCCAGGGCATCCAAGACATCCGCGCTCCCCGATCGAGACGTGTACGATCGGTTGCCGTGCTTGGCGATGCGAACGCCCGACCCGGCGGCAACGAACGCCGCCACGGTCGAGATATTGAACGTCGTGACGCTCCCGCCGCCGGTGCCGCAGGTATCGACGAGCTCGCCGGGCCGGTCGGCGGCCACCGTCACCATCGCTCGGCGGAGGGCGCGCGCCACGCCCGCCACGACCGCGGCGGTCTCGCCGTCCCGCTGCGCGCGGAGTCCGAGGAGGAGGGCGCCGATCTCTTCCGGTGTCGCCTCGCCGCGCATGATCGCGTCAAAGGCCCCGCCGACCTGCTGCTCTCCTAGGGAATCTCCGGCCGCGAGCGCCTGCAGGGCCCGATCGAGCGCGGCCCGGCGCCCGGCCTTCTCATCCGACATGCAGAGCGTCGAGCAGACGCTCGGCCAATTGCGCGTGGGTGACGACGAGAGTGATCACCAGCCCGAGCAGGCGGACCCGCTCGACGTCCTCCTCGACGAACACGCCGCTCTGCGCGCGATTGGTGAGGTTGACGACTCCCACCAGATCGTCGTGGTACACGAGCGGAAAGCTGATGAAGGACCCGGTCGTGAAATATTGGTCCTGCAGGAGCGGATGGCTCTGCGCATGCGCGACGTCCTGTACGAGCAACGGCTCCCGCGCGGCGGCCACCCGGCCGGCCACCCCGTCGCCGATGGCGACCCGCGACCCGCCGACGATGTGCGGCGCTAGCCCGCGCGCCGCGGCGAGGTACAGGTAGCCCGGCTCGGGCGCCCGCAACATGAGGGAGCAGCGCTGCGCCTGCATGTCGTCGCCGACGAGCGAGAGGAGGCCGTCGACGAGCTTGCGCGGATCGGTCGCACGGTTGTCGAGCGTGAGGAGCCGGTCGAGGAGATACAGGGTCCGCGTTTTCTGGCGCAGCGACTCGCTGCGCCGATGCAGCTCCACGTGGGCCTGCTCCAGGCGACCCACCGCGGCGGCCACCTGCTGCTCGACGGCGTCGGCTCGACGAAGGGCGCGCCGCGCGTCTTCGGTCGTCCGCGCCGCCTCCCGCTCGAGCGCGACGATGCGGGCGGGGTCCGCGGAGACGCCGCTCGCGGGCGTCTCCGCGGCGCGCCGCGCCGAGACGAGCTTGTCCTCGAGAACCGCGAGCTTCTTAACGTACTCCCCGTGGACGCGCTGGGTGACGTCCTCGAGCGTCCGCACGGCTTCATCGCGCGCTTCCCGCTCGAGAAAGCGGGCGAGGCCTAGCTCGAAGAGGGCGACGGCGGGCGCGAATCGCTCGGACGAGCGTGTGCCGAAGATCTTGCGCGACTCGTACACGACGACGATGGCCGCGAGATAGCCGTCGAACTTCAGCCCCCGCAGGACCAGCAGGCCTCCGTCGGGCATCGGCGTCAGCCCGAACAGGCGCGCGTACTCGGCCGAGCGGTCCCCCAGATCGATGAATTGGCTGCCGCCCAGGATCACGTGCCGCATCGGGGTCGGGAGATGATCGAAGGTCGTCTCGAGCGGCGTCCGGCTGACGGTCCCGCCGCTGGGCGTGAGCCGGTCGACCAGCATCTCGCGCCGCCCATCGTAGCGGAGAAGTGCGAGATACGCCGAGCGGTCGATATCGGCGAGCCCTTCGCCGAGCGCGACCAGTGCGGCGTCCAGATTGGGCGCCGCGGCGAGCGCGTGAGCGAGCGATCCGAGTGTGCGAGGGGGCATCTGGCGACGGAGACGGACGGCAACGAGGCGCGCAGTGCGCCCCGCTACAGACGAGGCACCGGTCGCGGGGCAATGTCTGACGTACGTCGTGCAATGTCAATCAGTTCCGCCCTCTCTCCGACCGGGGTAAAATTCTTGACACGTACTCCGCGCGTCATAACTTCCGCGCCATGGCGGAGCGGACGGTCCAGCTCGTCCTGCACTACGACGGCGCCCGCTTCGCAGGATGGCAGCGGCAGCCCAGCGCCCGCACGGTCCAAGGCGTCCTCGAGGACGCGCTCGGTCGCCTGTGCAACACCCCCACCCGCGTCATCGGAGCGGGCCGGACCGATGCCGGGGTACACGCCCGCGGACAGGCCGCGGGAGCCAACGTCCCGTCCACGTGGACGATCGATCGCCTGCGTCGTGCCGTCAATGCGCTGCTGCCGGACGATGTGTGGGTGGCGGCCGCGTACGAGATGCGCCCCGAGTTCCATGCACGCTATAGCGCCGTCGCACGCCGCTACACATATCACGTCGGAACCGATGCCGCCGCGCAGTCCCCGTTTCGGTCGCGGTGGGAGTGGGGCGTGACGCAGACGCTGGACCGCCGGGCGCTGGATTCGTCGGCGGACGCGCTCCTGGGCGAGCACACGTTTCGCGCGTACGCAGTGCGCGGGACGGCGCCGGCCGACGACGATCATCGCTGTGTCGTCCACGTCGCGCGGTGGCGCGACCGGCCCGACGGAAGCGGGCTGACCTTCGAGATCGAGGCCAACCGCTTTCTGCACCACATGGTACGCTTCGTCGTCGGCACGATGGTGGGCGAGGCGACCGGCGAGCGCGAGCCGGGCACGGTCGCGCGACTGCTGTCGGCTCCCACGAACGACGAGGCGTCTCCCCCCGCCCCGCCGCACGCTCTGTTTCTGGAGGAAGTCCGCTACCCTCCGGCGCTCTATGCGACCGCCGCCGCGCCGGCCGTCGCGCCGACCGGCGCATGAAGATCTACCTCGCGACGGCAGGACTGGAGGACATCCGGTGGGCTGCCGGTGTCGGGCTCATCGACGGAATCCTGACGACGCACGCCATGCTGGATGCGGCGGGCTCCGGCGACGGAGGGGACGGACACGACGTTCTCTCCGCCATCTGTCGCGCGACCGGATTGCCGGTGCTCGCATCCGTGGGGACGGTCAGCGCGGACGACATCTATCGTGAAGGACGCGAGCTGGCCAAGCTGTCGGATCAGATCGCGGTGCAGATCCCGATGGTGGAAGACGCCGTCGGCGCCATCGGACGGCTGCGGGCGGACGGCGTGCGCGTCGTGACGACGCTGGTGTTCGGCGTCCCGCAGGCCGTTCTCGGGGCGAAAGCCGGCGCGTACGCGGTGAGCGTCGCGGTCGATCAGCTGGACCTGTACGGTCACGATGGTGCCGACGCCGTCCGCGACATCGTCACGGTGTTTCGCGCCGACGGCGCGGAGTGCGACGTGCTCGCCGCGCTGCCGGAGCATGCGGCCCAGTTCGCGCGGTGCGCGCGGGCGGGGGCCGACGTCATCGCTCTCGCCCCCGCCGTTCTCCGCTCCCTCTTCGTGCATCCCCTCACCGATCGCGGCCTCGATCTATGGCTGCGCGACGTCGCCATCCGGCATCGGGCGCGCGCCACGGCGTGACCGGCGCGCGGGCAGTCGGGACGATCGTCGGCATCGCGCTGCTCGCGGGGTGCCAGGCCGGAGATGCCGCGCCCGCGTCGGTCGCATCCGCGCGGCGTATGGATGCGGCTCAGGGCGCGCCGCCGACGATCGAGCGCCAGGCGGCGGCCCCCGCCCCCGCCCCGCTCCCGGCGGGAAGTCCTCGGCGCACCGCCATCACCGACGCCGTTGCCCGCATCGCGCCCTCGGTCGTCACGGTCCAAACCGAGATCCTGCGGCGCGCGCCGGCCGACCCGTTCGACGGTTTCTTCGGCGGGCAATCGGGAAACCGCACGGCCGCCGGACTGGGCTCCGGGTTCATTACGCGCGCCGACGGCATAATCGTCACGAACGCCCACGTCGTGGCGGGGGCAACGAAGGTGGACGTCGCACTGCGCGACGGCACCACCTACGCCGCGCGCGTCGTCGGCGTCGACGAGCTGAACGACCTCGCCGTCCTGCGCATCAACGCCCAGCATCTGCCCGTGGCACCGCTCGGGAGCTCCGACGACCTCGTCATCGGTGAATGGGCGATCGCGATCGGCAACCCGTACGGATTCCTGCTCGGCAACACGGAGCCGAGCGTCACCGCGGGCGTCGTCAGCGGCACGGGGCGCAACCTGGTCGGTCAGGCGGAGGGGGGCGGCCTCTACGTCGACATGATCCAGACCGATGCGGCGATCAACCCCGGCAACTCGGGCGGCCCACTCGTGAATGCGTTGGGCGAGGTGATCGGCGTCAACAGCTCGATCTATACGCCGAGCGGCGGCTCGATCGGCCTGGGCTTCGCGATTCCGATCAACCGGGCGAAGCGGGTCACCGAAGACCTGATTCTACACGGCGCAGCCCGGCGCCCCTGGATCGGCGTGCAGCTGCAGCTGCCGGAGGCGAGCGCCAATCCGCGCTCCGCGCTGACATCGGGAGTCATCATCCGGACGGTGGTGCCCGGGTCTCCGGCGGCGCGCGCCGGACTGCAGCCCGGCGACGCGATCGAGCGGGCGCGCGGGCGCGTGCTGCGGAACCCGTACGATTGGGAAGCGGCGCAGCTGGAGCTCCGCGTCGGCGACTCGGTTCCGCTGGCGGTCCGTCGGAACGGGCGCCCGTTCACGGTCGCGGTGACCGTCGCGGACCTGCCCGAGGTAAGCGCTCCCAAGGTCGAGGTCCTGCACGAGCTGGAGCTGGTCACGGTCACCGCGGCCATCCGCGCGGAACGGGGGATCCGCAGCACGCACGGCGCCGTCATCTACAAGGTCAGCGGCCGTGTCGGGGACGAGCTGGGGATCCAGATCGGCGACGTCATCGTGCAGGTCAACCGGACGTCGATCGCCAGCGCGGATGAGGCGGCGCAGGCGCTAAATTACTACGGAGGCCGCGGACCGATCCGCATGTACTTCGAACGGAACGGCCAAGTCTTCACGACGGACTTCATGATCCAGTGAGCGATCGGGATCGCTATTCGTCCCCGCTGGCCGAGCGCTATGCATCCGCCGAGATGCTCGCTCTCTGGTCGCCGGCGCGCCGCTACGGTTTGTGGCGGCGCCTGTGGCTCGCGCTGGCGGAGGCGGAGCGCGCCCTCGGCGTCGCGATCCCCGAGGATGCGATCGACGGGATGCGGACCCACCTCGATGACATCGATTTCGCGAAGGTCGCCGAATACGAGGGACGCTTCCGGCACGATGTCATGGCGCACGTGCACGCGTTCGCGGATGTGGCGCCCGCCGCGCGGCGGGTCATCCACCTGGGCGCGACCAGCGCCGACATCACGGACAATGCGGACCTGATCCTCATGCGCGACGCGTTGCGCGCGCTGGATCGGAAGATCGTGGCGATCCTCGGGGCGCTCGCGGCCTTCGCGCGGTCGTGGCGCGCGACGCCCACGCTGGGGTACACGCATCTGCAACCCGCCCAATTGACCACCGTGGGGAAGCGCGCGACGCTCTGGATGCAGGATCTGGCGCTCGACCACACCGCGATCGAGCATTTGATCGCGACGTTGCCTTTCCGGGGAATCAAGGGCACGACGGGGACGCAGGGCAGCTACCTCGCCCTCTTCCACGGCGACGCGGACAAGGTCCGGTCGCTCGACCGGATGGTGACGGAGGCGATGGGGTTCGCGCGCTCCCTTCCCGTCACCGGGCAGACGTACACGAGGAAGCTGGATGCCGCCGTGCTCGATGCCGTCGGCGGCCTATCCGCGAGCGCCGCGAAATTCAGCGGCGACGTGCGACTGCTCCAGTCGTTCGGCGAAATCGATGAGCCGGCCGAGGCGGACCAGGTCGGCTCGTCGGCCATGGCGTATAAGCGGAATCCCATGCGCTCCGAGCGCATCGCCGCGCTCGCCCGGTTCGTGCAGTCGTTGACGCCGAACGCCAACCAGACGCATAGCGTGCAATACTTCGAGCGGACGCTGGATGACAGCGCGAACCGGCGGCTCGTGATCCCGGAGGCATTTTTGGCGACGGACGCGATCCTCGCCCTCATGGCAAACGTGGCGCGGGGACTCGACGTGCATCCGGCGCGGATCCAGCGGCGGGTGGCGGATGAGCTCCCCTTCATGGCGACCGAGGAGATCCTGGTGCGGGCCGTGCATGCCGGCGGAGACCGGCAGGCGGCGCACGAGGCGATCCGGCGGCATAGCTGGGCGGTGGCGCGCGAGCTCCGGGAGGGTGCCCCGCGCAACGACCTCCTGGAGAGACTCGCGGGGGATCCCAGCATTCCGATCACGCGGGGCGACGTCACGGAGGCGAGCGATCCCGCGCGCTACATCGGCCGTGCGCCGCAGCAGGTGGACGAGTTCCTGGCGGAGGTCATCGATCCGATCCTGGCGGGGGCGGCGACCGCCCGCTGGACGGAGAGCCCGGACGGTGCGGTAATGGAAGAAAGAGAGCCGGCCCTGGCCGCGTGGATGCTCCGCGTATGACGACGGCCGTGCGCGAGAGCGCGCTCCCGCTGCCGCTCGTGCGGCGGGGCAAGGTGCGCGACGTCTACGCCGTGGATGCGGATCGCCTGCTGCTGATCGCGACCGATCGCGTGAGCGCTTTCGACGTCATCATGCGGGAGGCCGTGCCGCACAAGGGCGCGGTGCTGACCCAGCTGACGGCCTGGTGGCTCCGCCAGCTCGGGGCCCGGGTGCGGCACCACATGCTCGCCGCGGACGCCGCATCGATCATCGATGCCGTGCCTGCCCTGGCCGATCACCGCTCGGCGCTCGTGGGACGCGCCATGCTCGTGCGGCGGACCGAGGTGTTCCCGGTGGAATGCGTCGTGCGCGGATACCTGGCGGGATCGGGGTGGAAGGAATACCGCGCGACGGGGACGATCGCGGGGGATCGACTGCCGGCCGGCCTCCGCGAGAGCGATCGCCTCGTCCCTCCCCTGTTCACGCCGGCCACGAAGGCGGAGCACGGGCACGACGAGACGATTCCACTCGAGCGCATGGAGCAGCTCATCGGGAGCGACGCGGCGCGCGAGCTCATGCGCCTGAGTCTCTACGTCTTCGGCTGGGGGCAGGCGATCGCCGCGGCACGCGGAATCATCATCGCCGATACCAAGTTCGAATTCGGCGTCCGGGACGGGGAGATCCTGTTGATCGATGAGGTGCTCACCCCCGACAGCTCGCGTTTCTGGCCGGCGACGGGATACGCCGCCGGGCGAGCGCAGGAGAGCTTCGACAAGCAGCCGCTGCGCGACTATCTCGACGCCGAGCGAGCGGCCGGCCGGTGGACCGGGGATGCGCCCGCCCCTCCCCTGCCCGATGCCGTGATCGCCGCGACCTCCGAGCGCTATCTCGACGCCTTCCGGCGCGTCACCGGCCAAACGCTGGATCGGGACGACGGAGACGCCCCGTGACCTTCGCGCGCGAGGGATATCCGTTCATGGGGGTCGCGGTTCTCGTCACCGTCGTCGCATTCGGCGTGGCGGTGGGCCGGCGGTCCTACGGGCTGTGGCTGCTCGCTTTTCTCCTCGCCGTCGTGACGCTGTGGATCGCGTATTTTTTCCGGGATCCCCCGCGCGCCGGTCCCCGGGGGGACGGACTCGTCGTGTCGCCCGCGGACGGACGAATCGTCCTCATATCGGAGCTCGACGAGCCGGCATTCCTGCACGGGAAGTCGGTGCGCATCTCCGTCTTCATGAACGTGTTCGACGTGCACGTCAATCGATACCCTGTGAGCGGGACGGTGCGATACATGCACTACAATCCGGGCGCTTTCCTGAACGCCGCGCTCGACAAGGCGAGCCTCGACAACGAGCAGCGGTCGGTCGGGCTCGATACGGGGCGGTACCGCGTGCTCGTGCGCCAGATCGCCGGCCTCGTGGCGCGGCGCATCGTCACGGATAGCCGGGAGGGAGACGTCGTGGCGCAGGGCGATCGCATGGGGATCATTCGCTTCGGATCCCGGGTGGACGTCTTCCTTCCGCCGGCGAGCATCGTGCGCGTCGGCCTGGGGGACCGAGCCGTGGCCGGCGTCACCGTCCTCGCGGAGCTGCCCGTCTGATGCCCCCCGTCCGGCCCCGCCGCATTCGCCGTCCTTCCATGCGGCGCGCCGCCCCGGCGCTGCCGAACGGGTTCACGCTGGGGAATCTGTTCTTCGGGATCTTCGCGATCGTCGACGCGTCCCACGGCGCCTTCTCGCATGCCGTGCTCTGGATCGTGCTCGGCGCGCTGTGCGACACGTTCGATGGGCGCGTCGCGCGAGCCACGGGAACGGGGAGCCGCTTCGGGGAAGAGCTGGACTCTCTCGTCGATGCCGTCTCGTTCGGTCTCGCGCCCGCGATGATCATCTATTTCTCGGTCCTGCAATACGCCGGCGGCGCGTGGTGGCTGCTCTCCTTCCTGTTCTGCGCCTGCGCCGTGATCCGCCTCGCGCGCTTCAACGTGACGCAGGTGGGCCGGCCGAAGACCGATTTCATCGGTTTGCCGAGTCCGGCGGCCGGGATGACGCTCGTCACCTACTACTGGTTCAGCCAGACGCCGCTGTACGATCAGCGCGTTTTCGGCATGCCGTGGGATGAGACGGTGAAGTTCGTGATGGGCGGGCTCGCGATCCTCATGATCAGCAACGTCCCCTATCCCGCGATCCCGAAGATCGGCATCCGCACATGGCGCCAGATCGGCGGCACGCTCGTCGTTCTCGGCGCAGCCCTCGGTATATTGCTCTATGGGCGGGAGTTCTGCTTTCCGGCAGGGATGGCGTACGTATTTTACGGTCTCGGGAAGGCCTTCGTGCTCGGGCTGATCGACCGCCTGCCCGCCGGAGGGGAGGGCGAGGACGCAGCGCGGCCCGGGCAGAGCGGTGCGGGTGGGGATGGCTGGCCCGATGCCCCGATCGCGATCAGCGGGGCGCGCGGGGCGCTCGGTTCGCATCGGCGCCGGCGCACTCCGGGGCGCCCGACGCCGGGACCCTCGCTGGACCGGACTGCGGACACCGACACGCCATGACACGCGCCTTGACACGCTATCGCGTTGCCGTCCACATCCTGCCGCGTCGCGGCGTGCTCGACCCGCAGGGACACGCCGTGGCCGATGCGCTGCACACACTGGGATTCGACGGCGTGCGTGACGTCCACATCGGACGGCACATCGTCGTCGACGCGGACGCGGCATCCAGCGAGGACGCGCGCGCGAGCGTGCGCGCGATGTGCGAGCGACTGCTCGCGAACCCCGTGATCGAGGATTTCGAGATCGCGGCCATCACGCACGCCTGACCGGAGACCACGGCATGCGCTTCGGCATCGTCACCTTCCCCGGATCCAATTGCGATACCGACGCGTACCACGCGGTCGTGGACGCGTTGGGCGAAGAGGCGGTGATGCTCTGGCACAAGGACCACGATCTGCGCGACGTGGACGTCGTGATCCTGCCGGGCGGGTTCTCCTACGGCGACTATCTCCGTGCCGGCGCGATCGCGCGCTTCAGCCCGATCATGCAGGAGGTTTCGGCCCATGCCGCGCGTGGCGGACCGGTCCTGGCGATCTGCAACGGGTTCCAGATTGCGTGCGAAGCGGGTCTGCTGCCCGGCGCCCTCGTGCGGAATGGCGGGCGCGCATTCATCTGTGAGCCCGTGCGGCTCCGCGTCGAAACGACCGATACCCCGTTCACGAATGCGTACGCGGCCCACCAACTGCTCCGCATCCCGATCGCGCACGGCGATGGACGGTTCGTCGCGGACACAGAGGTGCTCGACGAGCTCGATGCGGCGGGGCGCGTGGTCTTTCGCTACGTCGATGCGGCGGGACAGCCCACGCCGGCGGGGAATCCGACCGGCTCCGCGCGCAACATCGCCGGCATCACCAG
>PLLD01000016.1 GCA_003141205.1 Gemmatimonadota bacterium | reverse complement strand
CTGCAATAGCAGCTGCAATAGCAGCTGCAATAGCACCGGACGGCGCCGGGCCGCGCGCAAGCGCCGCCCCGACATTTCCAACTTTCGCGCCGGTCCCGCTTTCCGATGGCTCTCTCCAAGCGCGTTCCCCACGACCAGCCGTACATCGTGCGGCGGTCCCCGATCGCCGGACGTGGCGGATTCGCCACGCGGCGCATCCGCCAGGGCGCCCGTATCGCCGAGTACGTCGGGGAGCGGATCACGACCGCGGAGGCCGACGGGAGGTACGATGACGAGGCCATGGCGGCGGCGGGGGGTCATCACACCTTCGATTTCGTCGTGGACAAGCGCACCGTGATCGACGCCCGGTTGGGCGGCAACGATTCCCGGTTCATCAATCATTGCTGCGACCCGAACTGCGAGGCGGTCATCGAGGACCGCCGGGTGTTCATCGAGGCGATTCGCACGATCCAGCCGGGGGAAGAGCTGTTCTACGACTACGCCTATGACCGGGAGCCGGGACAGGGGCCGGAAGCGGACAAGCTGTACCCCTGTCACTGCGGCACGGAGACATGTCGCGGCAGCATCCTCGCGCTTCCGCCGAAGCGCCGTCGGAAAAAACGCAGTCGAAAGCAGAGCAGCGCGGCTGCTCCCCGACGGCAGTCCGCGAGTCGCGTCAAGCGCCCCGCGCGCCGGTCGCGGGCATAGGTCCCCGGCAGCATATTTCGCGGATGCGGCAGATCACGTTTGCGGGGGCGGCGCTCCTCGTCGTCGCCAGCGCTGGTGCGCGTCCCGGATCCGCGCAGGGTGCGCCCCAGCAACAGGGGTCGGAGGCGCTCATCAGCCTGCCCGTCGTCGACGCCAGGACGACGCCGTTTTATTCCCTCGACCGCATCGACTGGCCGGGCCCCAACGCGTATCGCGAGGCGTCCGGCGCTCCGGGCCCCGCGTACTGGCAGCAGCGCGCCGATTACACCATCGCGGCGACGCTCGACACGGCGACCCACGCGGTCACAGGGAGCGTGACCGTACGCTACACGAATAACTCGCCGGATACGCTGCGCTTCGTTTGGATGCAGCTGGACCAGAACGTCTACCGGGCGGGCAGCGAGGGCGCCGCTCTATTTGGCGTCGATTCGCGGAATGGCGGAAACGGTTTTCCCGGCGGCTACCGTCTCACCGACGTATCGGTCAATGGCGCCACGGTTGTCCCGGACCTGCACGATACGATGCTGCGGCTCGACCTGCCGGCGCCCTTGCCGCCGCGTGGTGGAAAGCTCGCGATCGTGCTGCACTATGCCTTTACGGTGCCGGAGCACGGGTCCGATCGTACGGGACGCGATGGCACCCTGTACGAGATCGCTCAGTGGTATCCGCGCATGGCCGTCTACGACGATGTGCGGGGCTGGAATGCCGACCAGTACCTCGGTCAGGGCGAGTTCTACCTCGAGTACGGGGACATCGATTACGCCGTCACCCTTCCCGCCGGCTTTATCGTGGCGGGCAGCGGCCTTCTGCAGAACGCTGCGGATGTGCTCTCGGAGGCGATGCGCCGGCGGCTGGACGATGCACGCCGGTCGAGCTCCGTGATCGCCGTCGTCACAAAGGACGAGGCGGTGGCCCGGACGGGCGCTGTCGCGGGCACGCGGACCTGGCGCTTCCGCGCGCAGAACGTGCGCGATGTGGCGTGGGCCGCGGCGCCGGATTTTCGGTGGGACGCGACGAGCACCCGTGGCGTGCTCTGTCAGGCGCTGTATCAATGGCCCAAGGCGGGAGCGGCGTGGGAGCAGGCAGCCGAAAACACGCAGTGGACGATTCGTGCGTATTCGGAGGATGTCGCGCCCTTTCCGTACCCGCAGGCCACGTCGGTCGCCGGTACCGTCTCCGGAATGGAGTATCCGATGTTCGTGATGGTCGGGACCACGAGTGCCGACGACCCCGGAGAGGTTTTTCGGGTCAACGACCACGAGCACGGGCACGAGTGGTTCCCGATGACGGTAGGATCCGATGAGCGCCGCTACGCCTGGATGGACGAAGGGATCAACACGTTCATCAACGCCTTTTCGCAGGAGCGGCGGTACGGAAGCGATCCGCAAGGGTGGCCGCGCGGGATGGATAACTGGCTGAGCTTCCTGAACGCGTGGTTCGGCACGCTCCAGGCCGGACTCGACGCGCCACTCATGACTCTGCCGGACCACGTCGATGAGTCGGGGTACGGCAACGTGGGATACGAGAAGCCGGCGGCGGTCCTGCTGGCGCTGCGCGATCACGTCGTGGGGCCCGCGGCCTTCGATGCGGCCTTTCGGGAATACGTGCGGCGCTGGTCGTTCAAGCATCCCACCCCCGGCGATTTCTTCCGCACGATGGAGAACGTGACAGGCCGCGACCTGTCCTGGTTTTGGCGCGAATTCTTCTACACCACCGCGGTCCTGGATGTGGCGATCGATAGCGTGGCGACACGGTCGCACGGCGATGCGATGACCGCCGCGATCTATCTGCGGCGCACCACTCCCGTGGTGTTCCCCGTGGAGCTGCGACTCAAGCTCGAGGACGGGGCGACGCAGGACGTGCGGCTTCCCGTCGACATCTGGGCGCGCGGCGATAGCTTCGCCGCAAATGTGACCGTGGCCAAGCACGTGACGGGCGCGCGGCTCTGGCCCAACCGCGTGGCCGTTCCGGACGTCGATCCGCGGAACGACGTGTGGGGCGACGCGCCCGCGTCCGATCCGTTCGGGCCCGCGACCGGCTCGGGGCTGGCCAGTCCGGTACCGCTGCATCCGCCGCAGGCCTCGCCATGGCAGGCCTCGCCATGGCAGGCCTCGCCATGNNTCGCCATGGCAGGCCTCGCCATGATAGCTCACATGTACAGGGAGAACTCGTCGACGTGACTGGACAGCCAACGGATCGGCACGTGCCGTTCGAAGGGCCGCGGGGTTGGGGCGTGGCCCTCTTCATCGTGGCGCTTGCCGCGGCGCTCGCCACCGCCGCCTACACGATTCACAAGGCGACCTACAAGAGCCCGCGCGACCCCACCAACATCAACTCCCCGCGCAGCGAGATGGGGCCGTCGTAGCTCGCCTCTGTCCCCTCCCCTCTCTGCCGCGGACCGCTACCGCTGCCACGCGGCAAGGCGCTTCTCGATCGGAACCAGAGTCAGCGTGACCAACTGCGGCGGCAGCCCGATCGCCGGCGTGACCGCCCGAACATCCGGCTCGGTCCGCGGAACGAATCCGATACACCGGACGTGCAGTGTGAAGTGGTGGTCCGTGTCGAGCCCCGCGAGGA
>PLLD01000260.1 GCA_003141205.1 Gemmatimonadota bacterium | reverse complement strand
CGCGCCGAAGGCGGGCCGTCCGCCCGCGAAGGCGCCTGCGGCGAAGGCGCCCGCTGCCGCATCGCAGCAGGCTCCGGCGAAGCCGGTTCGGCGCCGCCGGCGGCGCCGCCGGAGCGCGGGCCCCACGACAGCGACGGCGACATCGTCGGTCGCGGCACGCGACGCGTCCGCGGCATTTGCGCATGTCGAGCTGCCGGATGGGCGCGTCGTCCGTCTGGCCGTCGGCCAGCGGTACATGCTCCACAACGGTCGCTTGTTGCGGGCCCTGTAGACCGGCCGCCTCCACTTCGCCCCGGCTCGGCATGCTGCACACGATGACCTCCACGACCATGACGCTCGACGGCTATCGCGTCGTCCGCGCGTTTGGCGTCGTCCGCGGGATCACCGTGCGCTCCCGTTCCATCATTGGAAACCTTGGCGCCGCGTTTCAGTCGCTGTTCGGGGGCAACATCACGCTTCTGAGCAATCTGTGCGAGACGGCGCGCGAGGAAGCGTTCGATTTAATGATGCAGCATGCCGAGCAGGTGGGGGGCAACGCCGTCATCGGCGTCCGATACGACGCCACGGAGATCATGCAGGGGATGAGCGAAGTCCTCTGCTATGGAACGGCCGTCCTGGTCGAGCGCGCGTAGCGCTCGCCCTTCCCGCTCCTGACGGCCCTCCCGCATCCTCCCGCCCTGATCGCCGTTCGAACCATTCAGGCAGCTGGAGTGTCCAACGCACGGGAGTTTTTCGCCGCGCGCCATCCTCACTCGCCCCCCCNNGCCACCGCCACCGCCGCCGCCACCGTGTACGGCCAGGACACCGCATCTCCGGCACCACCCGCCGGTCACCCGTTTGACCGGACCGGGGTCGGCGATACGTCGATGTTCGCGCCGCTCGATTTGCCGTCGCCGACGGCGTATCGCACGGGATCGGGCGCACCAGGGGCGCATTACTGGCAGAACCGCGCCGACTACGATCTGACGGCCGCGCTCGACACGGCGACCAAGTCGGTCCGCGGAACGCTCCGCCTGCGCTACACGAATCACTCCCCCGACACGCTGCACTACCTCTGGTTCCAGGTGGAGCAGAACGCGTTCCGGGACAGCTCCCTCAATGGCTACGTCTTCGCGCAAAACTCGCGCTTCGGCTCGCGTGCCTTCGCGGGCGGCGACATGATCGAACACATCGAGCAGATCCGCGGGACGACCGCCAAGGGGGGCTCGGGCACGCGGACACCCCTCAAGACGCGCGTGTACGACACCGAGCTCAAGGCCGATCTGGCCGAGCCGCTTCCGCCAGGGGGAATGGCAACGATCGACTTCGCGTGGCACTTCGCGGTCCCCGAGCACGGCGCCGACCGCATGGGGCGCGACGGCACGCTGTACGAAATCGCGCAATGGTATCCCCGCGTGAACGTGTACGATGACCTGCGCGGCTGGAACACCGAGCCGTACCTCGGCCAGGGAGAGTTCTATCTGGAGTACGGGGACTTCACGACCGCCGTGACCGTCCCGGCCGGGTATATCGTCGCGGCGACCGGTGCGCTCGAGAATCCGCTCGAGGTCCTGACCGCGGGGGAGCGGACCCGCCTCGCGCAGGCGGCTCATTCCGCGACCACGGTCGCCATCGTCTCCGCCACGGATCTCACGAGCGGCGCCGCCCGTCCCCGCAAGGACGGGAACCTCACGTGGCACTTCCGTGCCCACAACGTCCGCGACGCGGTCTTTGCGGCCGCGCCAGACTATCAGTGGGACGCCAGCAACTGGCACGGGATCATGGCGTACGCCTACTACCGCCCGAGCGCGGCCGAGACCTGGAAGGACGGCGCGGACATGGCCCGCACGTCGATCGAGGAATACTCGACCAGGTGGTTCCCGTATCCGTACCCACAGATCTCGGCCGTCGAGGGACCGATCAGCGGGATGGAATACCCCATGCTCGCCATGGAGACGCGGAACGACGACAAGTACGCTCTCTACAACGTTCTTACGCACGAAGTCGGGCACAACTGGTTTCCGATGATCGTCGGCTCGAACGAGCGCATCCACTTCTGGCAGGACGAAGGACTCAACACCTTCATCAATACGTTCTCGGAGGCCGCGCGGTATCCGGAGAAAGGGGATCAGCTCGCGCGGCTGGCCGAGCAGCGGGCGATCATCGCGCAGGTCGAGTCACTGCACGTCGACGTGCCGACGGAGATCGCGAGCGACCGCGTGCCGGGCAACCTCCTCGGCGTCGACGACTATTACAAGCCGTCCGTCGCCCTCGGGCTGTTGCGCCAGGAGATCCTGGGGCCCGAGGCGTTCGACGATGCGTTCCGCACGTACATTCGCCGGTGGGCCTTCAAGCATCCGGCGCCAGCCGACTTCTTCCGCACGATAGAGGACGCGGGCGGACGCCGGCTCGACTGGTTCTGGCGCGAGCTGTTCTTCGAGAACGTCAGCTTCGACCAGGCGATCGATACGGTCGCGGTCACGCACGGGGACAACGTAGATTCCGTGGCGGTGATCTATTCCAACCGCGCACGGGGGATCCTCCCCATCCTGGCCCGTTTCACGTTCAGCGACGGGACGACGGAGAACTACGACTACCCCGCCGAGGTGTGGAGCACCAATACCACGCGGTACCGCCGGTATTACACCTTCAAGGACAAGCACCTGACGCGGGTCGAGCTGGATCCCGATCACCGCCTGATCGACATCGATCGCACCAACAACGTCTGGAATGCGACCGCGCCGGCGACGTAGCCCGGCGGATACGTGGCGCGCCGGAGCGTGACGATCGCGCGCTACCGGTGGCTAATCCTGCCTCTGGTGGGTGTCCTGTGCCGCGTGGCGCAGGGCGCACCGGTGCGTGCGGACTCGACGTACCGCGACTATCTGGACGCGGCCCGCGCGGCGGAGCTGGCCAACGATCCCACCCTGGCCCGGGTGCAACTGCTTCGGGCGCTGGATCTGATCCATGGCCATCCCGATGTTCAGTATCTCCTCGCGCGCGTCGAGACGCAGCTTGGGCATCCGGACTCCGCGATCGCCCGGCTGCGCACGATCGCAGCCATGGGTGTCGCGTACGACGCGGCCCACGACCCGATGCTCGTGGCGCTGCGGGACCGTCCGGGGTTCGATAGCGTTGTGCAGGCGATGGATGTCAATCGCAGGCAGATCGGCGCGAGTCCCGTCGTCCTGACGCTCGCCGATACGGACGCGCTGGCCGAGGACGTGGCGTACGACGCGTCAACGCGCACGTTTTACGTCAGCAGCGTGCATCACCGGAAGATCCTCGCGCTGCCGGAACGGGGCGCACCACGTGACTTCGCGACGGCGGCGCGGGACTCACTGGACGCGGTGATGGCGCTGGCGATCGACGCAAAGCGGCATGTGCTCTGGGCGACGACGGTGGGAGCTCCCCAGGAGGAAGGGTACGGAGCCGCCGATTCGGCGCGGTCCGCCGTGCTCCGGTATGACCTGCGGACCGGTCGTCTCCTGCGGCGGTATCCGCTGCCGGCGGACGGACGGCACCACGATCCCGGCGACATGACGGTCGATCCCTCGGGGACGGTGATCATCTCGGACGCCACGGGGTCGGTCTATGCGATTCCGCGGTCGAGGGATTCTCTCATATTGCTCGTCGGCCCGGGCACCTTTCACTCGCCGCAGACTCCCGCCGTTGCACCGGACGGCCGCATCTTCGTCGCTGATTACGCTCGCGGTGTCGGCGTCATCGACCCGCGCACACACGCCGTGGAGTGGATCGGTCACGCGGATACGATCGCGATGAGCGGAATCGACGGGATGTATCTCGTGGGGCGTACGCTGTTGGCAGTTCAGAACGGTACGGACCCGCCGCGGGTGGTACGGTTCGAGCTGGATCCCCAATTGCGCCGCGTCGTGTCCTGGTCTGTGATCGAGCGGGGCACGCCGCATCTCGGACAGCCCACGCACGGCGCCGTGGTGGGGGATACCTTCTACTTCATTGGGAACAGCGGGTGGGAGCGGTTCGACGAGGACGGAGCGCTCGTGCCGGATCCGGGGCGAAGGGCACCGATGATCCTCCGCGCGCCGGTGCACGGCGGACCATCGTCGGTGACACCGTAAGGTCCGAAATCTCCCGATCGCGGGTATATCTCCAGCATGCGTCCCGCGTTTGGAACCCGGCGGCCGGAATGAACGCGATCGCCATGACGCCAACAACAGTCGCGGAGGATCGTCAGCGAAACGTCAAACCGATGCCCCCAGACAAGTAGTTATCCGTCAACACGGCCATCTGTCATTGCGAGGCGCAGCGCCGCCGTTGTCCCCGGCCCGCACGTCCGCATACTCCTCGAGCTGGTCGGGCCGCCAGGTGTATTACCCCGGTGGCGAGGGCGATCGATACGAACGCCCCACGCCAATTCACTCGAGCATGCGTCAGGAGGACAGGAATACGCAATGCTCGTTGAGGGTCAGGGCTAAAACATGTTCCAAAGGAACTGGTTGTAGACCTCGTGGTGGTACTGTACCTCCGGAACCTTGACGAAGGTGCCGAGTTGGCGCGAGCAGCGGTCGGCCGCGGCCTGTTTCAATTCGGCATACCGCTCCTTCACATCGGCGCCCAGCAGCTTTTCGGTCCAATTGGCGTCACGGAACCCGTCGAGAGCCGAGTACACGTTGTCGGGGAGATACCGCTCGGCCTGACGGAGGTTCTTGGTCTTGGCCGTGGCGCCTTCGAGCCCCGTCTTGAACACGGCCAGCATCACCAGGTACGGGTTCGCATCCGGCCCGACCGACCTGACTTCGATGCGGGCACTCTTCTCATTCCCGATCGGGACGCGGATCATGGAGCCACGGTCGACGGCGGACGCCTTGATCTGGTTCGGCGCTTCGAAATGCGGATCGAGCCGGCGATAGGCGTTGACGCTCGCGTTAAGGAGCAGGCAGATGTCATTCGCGTGCGTCAGAATGCGATCGACGAAGGACCACGCGAGCTTGCTGATCTTCTCTTCGCCCTTCGGATCCCAGAAGAGATTCTTCCCCGCCTTGCTGACCGAGACGTTGGTGTGCATCCCGTTGCCGTTGACACCGACGACCGGCTTGGGGAGAAAAGATGCGGTGAGCCCCATACGGGTGGCGACCTGGCGGCAGATCAGCTTGTAGAGCTGGATCTGGTCGGCCGCGGCGACGACGTCCCCGTACTTGTAGTTGATCTCGAACTGCGACGGGGCGACCTCGGGGTGATCCTTCTCGTTCTCGAACCCCATCGCGCGCTGAACTTCGGCGGTCGTATCGATGAAAGTGCGCAGTGGGTCGCCGGGGAGAGAGTGGTAGTACCCGCCGGTGTTGACGTAGTCGAACTTGTTGGTCGCGTAGTACGCCTGCTCCGCGTCCGCGCCGTTGAACAGGAACCCCTCGATCTCGTTCGCGGCGTTGAGAGAGTAGCCCTGCGTCTTGTACGCCTTGTCGGCAAATGCCTTGAGCACGCCACGCATGTCGGCGGCGTAGGGGGAGCCGTCCTTGTCGATGACATCGCCGAAGACGAGCACCTTGCCAGCGCCGAAGATGTCGGCCGGCGCCCAGTAAAACGCAGCCCAATCCAGGACGAGGCGGAGGTCGCTCTCGCGCTGCGCGCTGAAGCCGCGGATCGACGAGCCATCGAAGGTAAGATTGTCCCAGCTGTCGACGAGAAACTTCTTGTCGTAGTCGAGCATGTGGAGCCGGCCTTCGAGATCGCTGAACAGAACGGTGACGGCCTTGATGCGCGTCTCCTGCGCGAGATACCGCAGCCGTTCCTCTCGAATCGTATTTGCCGCCACGCGCCGTGTGCGCTGCGCCTTCGCCTGCAAATTCAACTCTTCGAGCTCGTCGTACGGGAGTGCCAGGTAGTTGCGCAGGTCAATCGACATGGGGGCCTTCAGCTCCTCTCGAAAAGGGGGGGAACCGGGCGTGGCCGCGCACGGTACGGCCAAGGGAAGGAAGAATGATACGCGCTCCGGGAGCCAGGACCAATCACTGCCGGCCCGGACGGTTTCCGCCGATGCGCCACCGCTCCCCGCGACTACTATAGAGCGCGCCAGCGCTCGCGAGCGCTCGCGAGCGCTGGCGGAGACCGCACCGCGAGAACGCGAGAGGATTGACGGCTCGCGAGACACCTGAGGTCGGGGCGCTAGCGCCCCGCCCTTCTCAGCCCGCTACACGCGTCATTTCAAATAGTGATCGAGCCAATCCTGTACGGTCGCATACCAGAGCTGGCTATCTCGCGGACCGGTGACCCAATGCCCTTCCCTTTCGAAGTAGAGGAGCCGGGACGGGATACCGCGTCGCTGGAGCGACGTGTAGAGCAGAAACGCCTGACCCTCCGGCACGCGATAGTCCTTCGCTCCCTCGACGATCAGCATGGGGGTGGTGATGTTCTGCACGTATCTCGATGGGGACCACTTGTCGTACAACGCGGGATGCTCCCACGGCGTCCCTTTGAGCTCCCACTCCACGAACCACAGCTCTTCCGTCGCATACATGCCGCGCAGGTCGTACACACCGTCGTGCGAGACCAACGTCTTGAAGCGGTGCGTGTGCCCCGCGATCCAATCGATCAGGTATCCGCCATAGCTGGCGCCCGCCGCGGCGACGTGGGCCGTGTCGACGTAAGGGAGCGCCTCGAGCTGATCCGTCGCGGCCATGACGTCCTGGTACGGCGCACCACCCCAATCCCCGGAGATCTCCTCTGTGAAGGGCTGACCGTATCCGATCGAGCCGTGCGGGTTGGGCATGATGACGACGTAGCCGCGCGCGGCGAAGAGCTCCGCATTCCACCGATAGCCCCAGGTATCGGTCCACGCTGACTGCGGACCCCCGTGGATCAGAATCAATCCCGGGTATTTCCGTCCGGCGTGGAAGCCCGGCGGCTTGAGCAGGATGCTCTGGATTCGAGCGCCAAGTGCCCCCTGCGTCGATACCGTCTCGGGCGCAGGCAGATCCAGGGTCGCGAGCAGCGCGTCGTTCGCGTGCGTGAGCGGGGCGATCTCCCGATTCGCGAGACTGACACGATACACCTCGGTGGGCCGCGTCAGGCTCGATCGGGTGACGACGAGCGATTGGCCGTTCGGCGCGACAACCAGCTCGGAATTACTCCCTCCGATGATCTTCTCGGGCGCGGCTCCGGGCGACGCGGGGACAGAGGCCCGATACACGGGGCTCTCGACTCCCTCTGCCGCGATGAAATAGATGGAGTGGCCATCGGGTGCCCACGCAAAGGCCTCGACCCAGTTCGCGAATCCGGTCGTCAGATCCTGCACCGCCCCAGTCTGCCGGTCGATGACACGGAGGCGAAACAGGTCGGACTCATAGCCACCCCGCGCCTGCGACGTGTAGGCGATGTAGCGCCCGTCGGGGGAGTACTGCGGTGAGGCGTCGGAGCCAGGGTTCGCCTGGGTGATGTCGCGCGGCTGCGACGCGGGCACACTCGTCGGTGTCAGATAGAGATCGTTGTTGGTGGTCCACGCGGGATGCCCGGTGCGGTTCGAGGTGACGACCGCCTCTGCACCATCCGGTGAGATGTCGTAGCCATCCGCTCCCCCCACGAAAAATGTCGGAGAGTCTACGCCTCCCTGAGTCAGGTCCTTCAATCCGGTGCCATCGACCCCAACGACGAAGAGATGCGAGTAGCGTCCACTTCGCCAGGCAGTCCAGTGCCGGAAGAGTAGTTCGTCGGTGAGCTGCGCTTTCGCCGGGTCGGCGTGGACCGAGTCAAGCTTTTGCTTGTTGCACATCGCGGCGTCGGCGGCCGCCGTGCACGCCGGGTAGACGGTGGATGTGAAGAGAAGGAGGTCGGCGTGCCGCGCCCAGGTCACCCCATCCGCTCCGGTCGCGATGTTGGTGACCTGACGCGCATCTCCTCCCACGGCCGGTATCACCCATACCTGCGCATCCCCAGCTCGGTCCGAGATGAAGGCGATTGACCTCCCATCGGGTGACCACCGGGCCCGCTCGGATCCCTCGGGCGTCAGTTGATGCGCCGACCCTCCCTGCGACGGGACGAGCCACGCGTGATTCGTCTTCGTGTTGGCGGCGAGGTCGACGGTCGTCTGGGTGTAGCTCACCCAGTTGCCATCGGGGGAGATCTGCGGATCGGAGATCCGCTCGACCTGCATCAGGTCCTCGAACGTCATCGGACGTCCCGATTGCGCGGCGGCGCGCACGGCGCCCAGTACAAGAATGGCGCACGCGACGAGCCCACAAGAACGCGACATCCGCATCGCTTCTCCCTCCTACGTTTTTGCCGTGAAACAACCGTAGCGCAACGCCAGCGTCGGTAGCACGAAGAGACTCAACACCGTCGATGTCAGTAGCCCACCCACGATGACGACCGCGAGGGGACCCTCAATCTCCCGTCCCGGGTCCCCGCTGCCGAGCGCGAGCGGCAGAAGTCCGAGACCGGCGACGAGCGCCGTCATCAGGATCGGGCCCAACCGCTCCGAGGCGCCACGCAGGGCGGCCGCCGGACCCCATGTGACCCCTTCGATCCGAACAAGGTGGTCATAGTGCGAGACCAGCATGATCGCATTGCGAGTCGCGATCCCGAACAGGGTCACGAACCCCACCAGGGAGCCCAGCGACAGCACGCCTCCCGTGAGCGCGACGGCCGCCACGCCGCCGACGAGCGCGAAGGGCACGTTGGCGAGGATGAGTCCCAGACGTCGGGCATCGCGAAACGCCATCCAGAGGAACACGATAATCCCAAAACCAGCCAGGGCACCACGGGCGCGGAGCTCCCGCTCCGCCGCGAGCTCCGCATTGGCTGAGCCCGCGACCTCGAGGTAAACGCCTCGGGGCAACGCGATCCGGGCGCGGACGCGCGTCTCGATGTCGCGCGACACGGAAGCGACATCGCGTCCGACGATGTCGGCCGTCACGGTCTGCACCCGCCGGGCACCGTCGTGGGCGACGGCGTAGCGTCCGGTCGTGCGCGCGATCGTCGCCACCTGGCCGAGCGGCACGATCTGGCCGCCGCTTCCCTCGAGGGGGACGGAGGCGAGATCCTCCGGTGCACCAAGTCGGGCCGGATCGATACGGACGACGACGTCGCTCGAACGGCTTCCCTCGAATACCTGACCGACGGTGGCGCCCAGTGTGGCCGTTTCCACGGCATCCAGGGCGTCGGCGGCCGGAATACCGTGCAGCGCCAAAGCGACGGGGTCCAGCCGTACGAGAGTCTCCGGAGTCACGGCGGGAGAGCCGGCTTCGACGTTCGCGACACCGGCGATGGGGCGCACCGCATCGGCGATGCGGGCGGCGACCGCATCGAGGCTATCGAGATCGGGGCCGAAAACCTTTATCACGAGAGGTGCGGTTGCGCCGGACAAGGTCTCTTCGATCCTCTCAGTGAGATAGGGAATCACGGCGAAGCTGACCCCCGGGATCGTCGCCAGCCGGGCACGCAGATCCTCACTCACCGATTCTCCCTCCTCTTCCCTCTTCTCCTTCCCCTTCCCCTTCCCTGCCCTCCCGGGCTGCCGTGCGCTCCGCCCGGTCTGCGGAACGAGGTCGACCTCGAATTCACTGTAGTGCGTGCCGTACGTATCTTCGGCCAGCTCGGCCCGCCCCGCACGCTGGGCCACGAGTCGGACGCGTGAATCGCCATGCAGCACAGCGGTGACGACACGTCCGATGGCAAGCGTCGCGTCCAGCGACGTGCCGGGTACGGCTGATGCGTGGACTCGGAGATGTCCCTCGTTGAATTCGGGGAGGAAGGTCCCGCCAAAGGTCGGCACCAGAGCACAGGCACCAATGATCACGAGAGCCGTTGCACCCAACAACAGGCGTGGCCATCGGCCGAGCCGCTCGAGCGCTCGCACGTACCCCCGCTTCAGGATCGTCAGCAGGCGTGGCTCGGCCACACGCGCCTTGCGGCGGCTTAGAACCAGGAGGGTAAGCGCCGGCGTGACGAACAGTGCGACGACCAGCGAGGCAAAGATGGCGATGAGGTACGCGAGACCGAGCGGGCGGAAAAAGGCACCCTGAACTCCCGTGAGCGCGATGACCGGAAGGAACACCAGCGCCACGACGAAGGTCGCGTACACGATGCTCGAGCGCACTTCGAGCGATGCCTCGATGACGACATCCGCGGCGGGTCGGGGAACGGGCAGCGTGCGGTTCTCGCGCAGCCGACGGGCGATGTTCTCGACATCGATGATCGCGTCATCCACGACCTCTCCGATGGCGATCGCGAGCCCGCCCAGGGTGAGGGTGTTGAGCGTAAGACCAAACCGGTCCAGCACGACGAGCGCCGTGACGAGCGACAGCGGAATTGCCGTCAGCGACACAGCAGCCGCACCTAGATCGGCGAGGAAAAGCAGGAGGACAATCGCCACGAGCACCCCGCCAACGAGCAACGAGCTCACGACGTTGTGCAGCGCCAAGTCGATGAACGTACTCGGACGAAAGAGGGCACGATGCAGTGTGAATCCCTCGGCCGCGATTGCCGGCTCGAGCCCATCGAGCGCCTGCTCCACGGAGGTGGCGACCGTACGGACGTTAGCACCGAGTTGGGCTTCGATGTTGATGACGACCCCTTCGGTCCCTTCGATCGCGCCGGCTCCCATGCGCGGTTCGGCGCCGTCGACCACGTGCGCCACATCGCTCAAGTGCACCACCGCGCCGTTGGCGGCACGGATCGCGCTGCCGCCGAGCGCCGTGGCGGTTGTCAGCTGTCCCTCGGTGCGGACGCGAATGAACTGGTTGGCCGTTTCGATGGCACCTGCACCACGCACGCCGGTGGCGTGTTGCGCAGCGGCAACGACATCGGCGATCCCCAACCCAACAGCGCGCAGCCGGTCGGGGTCGACCTGTATTTGCAACTGGCGGACCTCCCCGCCCTGCACCGAGACCCGTCCAACACCGGGAACCGCAAGCAGGCGCGGTTTGAGGGTCCAGTCGACAAACGTCCGCTGATCGCGCAGCGAGCGCGTCGATGAGGTGATCCCGATTACAAGCACCGTGCCGGTCGACGACACGAGTGGGGTGATCGCGGGGGGTCGCGCGGCGGACGGGAGTTGGCGGACAACTTCAGTCAAGCGCTCGGCGACCGCTTGCCGAGCTCGCAGGAAATCGGTCCCATTCGCGAAGACGATGGTGATGTCGGACAAGCCCTGAATCGATTGCGAGCGGACGTTCGCGACACCCGTCGTCCCGGTCACGACATTTTCGATCGGGGTCGTGACGAGCGCCTCGACCTGCTCCGGTGTGAGCCCTGGGGTCTCCGTCCGGATTTCGACTTCGGGGGGGGCGAACTCGGGGAAGACGTCGTACGATGTGCGTGCGACAACCGTCAACCCGAGGGCGAGGAGGGCAGCCGCCAGCGCAACGATGACCCCCGCGTGGCGAACAGACAGCCGAACGATCGCGCTTAACGTTTGTCTTCGTCCTCACCGACCGTGACGCGCGAGCGAAACTCCTCGGACAGCAGAAGCTCGGCGCCGTGCACGACGATCCGATCGCCCACGCGGACACCCGAGGCGCCTTCTGAGTTCGATGATACCACCCACCCCGTGACCAGACGGTGTCGCGTATCGATCCGCCGGCGGATGTACATCCCAGGTGCACGCTCGACATAGACCCATGCAAGTCCCTGCCACTGGACGACGGCATCGGTGGGGACGACGACCCCCTGCGTAACACTGCCCACAGCAAGGAAGCGAATCACAACCGGCGTCCCTGGCCGCGCGCCGCGCCACGGCGCGGAGACA
>PLLD01000175.1 GCA_003141205.1 Gemmatimonadota bacterium | reverse complement strand
GTGTGGGCGCCGGCGAGGGGATCGGCGCCGTGGGTAACGTGGGCGCCGGCGCGGGCATCGGGCACGCAGGGGTCGCCGTGTCGGCGCCGCGCGCGGTTGCGGGCGCACCCCTCGGCAGCCCGGGCCGCGACGTCGGCGCGCTCGGAAACGCCGTTCGCGAGCACGAGCCGCAGCTCCGATTCTGCTATCAGGAGTACGGGCTCAAGGCCAACCCGAGCCTGGCAGGCAGCGTCACGCTGGCGCTTACGATCGATGTCGCGGGGACCATCACGGGGGTGACGATTCCGCAGCGGACCTGGGCGGGGTCGGGTGTCTCGGCGACGGAGGGCTGCATCCTCGACAAGGTTCGCGCGTGGCGATTCCCCTCGGCGGCCGGCGGTGCCGGCACGTACGAATTCTCGTTCAATTTCACGAATTAGGATGCGTGGGGACCGGGTGATTCGGCGGCTCCTGTCGTTCGCGATGGGAGCCGCCCTCGCGTCGACGGTTCCCGCCGGCACGACGGGGGCGCAGGAGCGGCCGCCGTCCGGCGGCCGCGGCGTCGCGATCCCGGACCCCGTCGGTCTCGTCAATGATTTCGCACACGTGATCCCGGCTGGGAACGCCGCCCACATCGACCAGATCGCGGCCGAGGTGCGCTCCAAGTCGCGCGGCGAGATGGCGGTGGTCACACTCCCCGACATTGGCCAGCGAGCCCCGGCCGATGTCGCGCTCGAGATCGGGCGGCAGTGGAAAGTCGGCAAGATCGGCGCACCGGGCGATCCGACGCGCAACGCCGGCGCGGTCATTCTGGTTGTTCCGAAGGAGACCTCCTCGGATGGGCGTGGTCATTGCTTCATCGCGACGGGCCGGGGAGCCGAGGGGTTCATCACGGATGCCGACGCGGGCGATATCTGCCGCGAGGCGACACCGTATTTCCGCAGCCGGGACTACGGGACCGGCATCGAGCTCGTGACATATCGGACGGCTCAACGTTTCGCCGACGAGTTCCATTTCGCGCTCGACACCGTGCTGGTGGCGGCGGAGGCTCCGCTGGCCCGCGGGGTGCAGGATCCGGGCAATGACTCGCGCGGCTTCTCACCCTTCGCGTTGTTTTTCCTCCTTTTTGTCGTCTTCCTCTTGTTGAGTCGATTGGCGCGCGGCCGTGGCCCGCGAGGGTGTCTGCCGATTTTCCTCCCGTTCGGTGGCGGCGGCTGGGGAGGTGGCGGCGGATTTTCCGGCGGCGGTGGCGGAGGAGGGTTTGGCGGGTTCGGGGGATAGGGCGGATTTTCGGGCGGGGGGGGGGGCTCGGACTGGTGAGGGGCGGCGAATGGGGATGCGAGGCTGGCTTGGTATTCGGTTGGGCGTGGGATCTGTCGCGACGATCTCGGTGTGCGCGGTCCTCGCCGCGTGCTCCAAGCACGCCGGCGGCGTGAGTACGGGCGCGGCCGACACCGTGTCGCGCGTGCTCGCCGCTGCCCCTGAGGCAGCTGTCGTTGCGCCACCGGCGGATACCGCCAGCGCCGACCTGTCCCATCTGCACGCGGCTCTGCCGGCCGCAGCCCCCGAGCCGCCTCGGCCGACGCAAACCACCGGGCCCGTGTCGGCGCCCAAACTGGACGCGTCGCTCGGGTATCGCGAGGCCCCGGCGCCGCTGCGCCGAGCGGTCACGCGCGAGCAGGCCGTGTCCCAGTTCTGCTTCCAGGAATTCGGCCAGAAGGTGGATCCGACCCTGCAGGGGGGAATCGCGGTCCTGGTCACGATTGCGAGTGGCGCCATCGCGGACGCGCATGTCGCGAGCGCCCGGTGGTCGGATAGGCCGCCGGGCGAACAGGTCGATCGGTGCCTGGATGAGCGCGTCGCGCAGGCGTGGCGCTTCGCACCCGAAGACAGCGCCTCCGTCGCCCCCGGGCGCTACGTGGTATACTTGACCTTTCGCGGGAGCTGACCGAACGCCAGCGGGAGCTGATTGCATGCCAATCGAACGAAGCGTGGTCCAGCCGAGGTCCACGCGGATGTCGGCGATCGCCCTGGTCGCCACGGTGATGCTGGCGGGGTGCGGCTACAACACGATTCAGCGATACGACGAGCAGGCCGCGCAGGCGCAGCACGACATCGAGGTGCAGCTGCAGCGGCGGAGTGACCTGATCGGCAATCTCGTCAACACGGTCAAGGGGCAGGCCAACCAGGAGCTGGCCGTCTTCACCGATGTGGCGCGCGCGCGGGCCGGGCTCGATTCGGCGATTCAAACGCATGATGCCGAGAAGATGGCCAACGCGAACGTGGCGCTGAGCGCCCAGGTGGCGATCCTCAACCGTTCTGTGACGGAAGCCTATCCCCAGCTCAAGTCCGATCAGGCCTTTCTGCGCCTGCAGGACGAGTTGAGCGGGACGGAGAATCGCATCGCGGTCGCGCGCAGCGATTACAACGGGGCGGTCGAGCAGTACAACGCGTACATACGACAGTTTCCCCAGGTGCTGACCGCCAAGGTCGTGGGAGCCAAGTCGCGCACGTACTTCACGGCGACCGGCGCGGCCCAGGAAGCGCCCAAAGTGGAGTTCTCCAAGCCGGGCACCTGAGGCCACCTCGGCGGGCCCGGGGGGGGGCGCGGCCGGCACTCTGGTCGCAGTGCCCCGCCTCCGCCGCACGAGGTCGAGCCGTGGAGCGGACCACAGCGATCGCGCATGCCTTGCGCGATCCTTGACATATCCTTGACAATTCCGTGGCCGTTTGATACGGTTGTGCCGTCTACCGGTCGCCGGTCTCGAGTCGCCATTTCACGGGCTTCGCGAGCGATGCAGAGGCCGATGCGTGCGCTGCGCATCCGCGCCGCCGTCCGGTTCGGTTGGGAACCACCTGGGCTGTGATTTTCCTGCGTGAATGGCGCCGGACTGTTGTCATATGGACCCTAGTGCCGAGGAGGGGTTGTGGTCCCAAAGGTGGTCAGGGCAGCGGGTGGAGTGCGGCGGTACCTCGGGGTTCTTGCGGGTGTAACCCTGTTTGTGGGGGTGACCCTGCTTGGCTTCGCGACCGCGGCCCGAGCCCAGGAAACGACAGTCAGTGGCCGTGTGACCTCCGAGGCTGGACCACCGGTAGTTCTCGCGAACGTGTATCTGACCGCGATGGGGCTCGGAAGCCAGACGGGGGAGGACGGCCGCTTTTCGTTTACGGTGCCTGCTGCGCGGTCGAACGGCCGGACGGCGCGGCTGACGGTGCGCGCGATCGGGTACACGCCGGACTCTGTCGAGGTGACGCTCGCGCCGGGCTCCGTCACGCACGATTTCGTCCTCAAGGCGAACCCGCTCCAACTCGGCCAGGTCGTCATCACCGGCGCCGGGACGTACTCGCGGACGGAAGCGCTCGGCACGGCGCAGCACTCGATCGGTGATTCCCTGATCGTCAAGAGCGCCGAGCCAAACGTCGTCGAGGCGTTGGCGGGGAAGGCGCCGAACGTCGAGGTCACGAACAGCGAGGGATCGCCGGGTGCCGGCTCGTACATTCGCATCCGCGGCATTCGCACCCTGTCGGGCAGCGGCCAGCCGCTGTTCGTCGTCGATGGCGTCGCGATCAATAACAACAGCGTCTCGACCGAGTCGCTCAACCCGACGGATGCGCCGCTCACCACGATCGGGCCGTCGGCCAACACCGAGGGGTCGACGACGGAGAACCGGCTCATCGATCTGGACCCGGCCGACATCGAGGACGTGCAGATCCTGAGCGGCGGGGCGTCGGCGGCCATTTATGGCGCGCGCGGCGGCCAGGGTGTGGTGCTCATCACGACCAAGCACGGCGTCGCGGGCGGCACGCACTTCTCGCTGCAGAGCAATGAGAGCCTGGACCAGCTGTCGAACATGTATCAGCTGCAGACGCAATACGGCCAGGGGGATGTCGGGGTCACCGAGACCGCGGCCGACTGTAACTTTGGCGCGAACTCTTCCGGAACCTGTTTCCGGAGCTGGGGCGGGCCGCTCGCCGCCGGCACTCCCGTATACGACCACGCCGACGAGGCGATTCGGCTGGGCTGGACGGTGAACAACACGTTGTCCGCGTCGGGCGGGAATGACCGGACCACGTACTATGCGTCCGGCTCCTTCCTGAGCCAGAACGGCGTCTNNCGTCCGGCTCAATGCGGCGCACCAGATCAGCTCCGCGTTTCGCGTCACCGGGAATGCGACGTTCGCGTACACCGACGGCGCGTTCCAGCAGCGGGGGAACAACACGAACGGCACCCTCATCGGTCTGCTCCGCAGCCCGCCGGAGTTCAACAACTTCCCCTATACCGTGAACGGGGCACAGCGCGGATTCCTGCTGCAGAATCCCTCGGCTACCGACGTCTTCACGAACCCCCAGTTCGACAATCCGTTTTTCTCGCTCTACGAGAACAAGAACACGTCGCAGGTCGGGCGCTTCTTCGGCAATACGGATGTCAATTGGACGCCGATCTCGTGGCTGTCCTTCGACTACACGCTCGGCGGCGACTACTCGACCGACCAGCGGTACGAAGGCCTCCCGCTCGGATCGTCCTCTCCCGCCGTCGGCGGCCGAGTGGTCGACGGGCGCTTCACGGATTTCGCGATCGAGCAGAACGTGACGGGCAACGCGAAGTACACGATATCGTCGTCCTTCAACGGTACGTTGACCGCGGGCTGGAGCCTCTCGTCCGAGCATCAGAACATCAGCGGCGCCGTCGGGCGCAACCTGATCGCGCCCTTCCCGCTCTTGCTGTCCAACGCCGCCAACGTCGACCCGGGCCAGACCGATGCGGACTCGGTGCTCAACATCCAGTCGTTCTTCGGGCAGGCGTCCTTGAATGCCTGGGACGAGCTGTTCCTGACCGCGGCCATGCGGCGCGACGGCACCTCCGCCTACGACTCCCTCCACAAATATTCCTGGTTCCCGAAGGGGAGCGCGGCGTGGACGTTCACGAAGCTCATGGCGCCGAGCAACATCCTGACGTTCGGGAAGCTGCGGGCCGCCTACGGGCAGTCGGGACAGATCCCCGAGTCGTATCTCGTCGGAACGACCTACACGGCCGCGCTCTTCCCGGGCGTGACGCAGGGCACCGGACTCAGCCCCGTGGGCTACAATGGAGCGTCGGGTCTCTCATCGAACATCTTCGCGGCCGCGACGGAGCTCCGCGAGGAGCGGACGACCGAGGCCGAGTTCGGGTTCGATCTCGGACTCCTCAAGGACCACGCGGACCTGGGCGCGACCTACTACAACTCGCGCACGGACGGCGTCATTCTGGCGGTGCCCATCGCGCCGTCGACCGGCTATCAGCAATCCTACGCCAACGGGGCCAAGTTCCAGAACACCGGGGGCGAGTTCACGTTGAACATCCGTCCCCTGACGTACAAGAATTTCGCATGGGACATGGGCTTTCAGTACGCCCTCAACCGCAGCAAGGACGTGAGCCTGGCCGGCTGCGTCAGCTCGAACTGTAACTATTCCCTGCAAGGCGGTCTGATCGAGAACGCGGCGATGCCCGGCCAGCCGATCGGCGTATTCTACGATTACGGCTGGGCGCGCTGCGGCGTCACCGCTGCCGCATCGGTGTCGGACCCGGCCTTTGCGACGTCGTGCGCCGGCAAGGCGAAGGGGACGCTGTATCTGGATGCCACCGGCTTCCCGATCAACGACTTCAACCAGCGTATCGTGGGCGACCCGAATCCGAAGTGGACCGGGAGCATCCGGACGGGGGTGCGGCTCTACAAGGTGAAGCTCTCCGCTCTGGTCGACATCAAGCACGGCGGCCAGGTGTACAACGGCACCAAGAGCTCGCTCATCAGCTACGGCACGTTGGCGTCGACCGTGCCGCGGGCGACCTGCGTCACCCGCGCGACGGCAGACTGCACGGGGAACAATCAAACGTTCGGGACCGCGGGCTGGTATCCGGGGCCGGTGACCGGTCCGGGTGCGGGGCTGGCGGTACCGATCGGGGAGAACTGGTATCGGTCGGGGAATGTTGGGCCGGCATGTGCCTACACGGGGATCAATCAGCCGTGCATCGAGGATGGTGGCTACACGAAGCTGCGGGAGGTGTCCGCCGCCATCACGCTGAACGAGTCGTTCCTGCACCACATCGGGTTCAGCACCGTCGACCTCCGGGTCTACGGGCGCAATCTCGTGACGATAACCAAGTACGATGGACTCGATCCCGAATCGAACCTGGATCAGGTGTCCCTCGTACGCGGGCAGGACTACTACCAACTGCCGCAGAGCCGGTCGTACGGCGTCTCGATCGGACTCAACCGCTAATGCCTACCATGACGAAGTCTCACCGGAGCGCGAATATGCGTGGATGGCAGGCGGTCTCCCGTCGCGTGGCGGCGGGGGCCGCGATCGTAGTCGCCCTGGCGGGGTGTTCCAACTTCCTCGACAGCGCCTCGAAAAACCCGAACGCGGCGACGGCGGCGTCCGCGACACAGCTTTTCGTCAGCGTGCAGGTTGGGCAGTACACGCTCTTCGAAGGGCCGCTCATGCACGTGTTCTGCGGCTGGTCGCAGCAGTGCTACGGATCGTCGATGTTCGAGGCGGCGTATTTCACCTATAGCATCACGCAGTCGACATTCGATGGCAGCTGGGCCGCCTACTACGGCGGCGGAGGGTTGCACGACATCCGAACGCTGGAAGATGACGATCGGGCGTCGGGAGATTTGGTCTTCCTGGGCATCGCGCAGGTGTGGGAGGCGATCGTCATGGGAACGGTGGCGGACATTTGGGGTGACGCGCCATACAACGATGTCCTCACGGGGAACCCGAAGCCCGCGTTCGACAACCAGCTGGACATGTACGCTCACATCCAGGCGCTGCTCGACACCGCGATCGGCAACCTCACGACCGGGACCGGCCCGGGCCCCGGCGGCAATGACTTTGCTTTCGGCGGCGCTCCGGCGCCGTGGATCGCCGTCGCGCACACGTTGAAGGCGCGCTATTACATGCACGTCGCGGAAGTGGACCCGACGGGATACGCGAGCGCCCTGACCCAAGTGGGTGCGGGTATCGCCACGCCGATTGCGCCGTACCTCTATACGGCGGCGGGAGGCTTCGGCACCGATCTCGTCGCCGTTCACTCGGCGAAGTCGCAGCAGCAGAACGGCTGGTGGCAATTCAATCACCTGTCGGGGTTCGGTCCGTATCTGGACTCCGATACGCTCTCGCTGTACCTGGTCTTCGCGCCGAACCCCCCCGCGACGTCGATCGTCGCGGCGACGGACCCGCGGGCGGCGGTGTATTTCCCGACCGGTCCGGGGAATGGCGTGACGAGCTTCAACGACGACCCGACGTATCCGCAGCCGATCGTGACTTACGCGGAGAACGAGTTGATCTGGTCGGAAGCCGCTTTCGAGACCGGCGACCTGCCGACCGCAGCGATCCATCTCAACAACGAGCTCACGGCCGCCGCCGAGCCTGCGACGTATACCGCCGGCACGGTGTCGCTCGATTCCATCATGACCGAGAAGTTCAGGGCGCTGTTCCTCCAGCTGGAGCCATGGAACGACTGGAAGCGGACCTGTATCCCCGCGCTCTTCCCGATCAACAACTCCTTTACGGAAACGGCGGGTCCGTACGTCCCGCGGCGTATCTACTACAGCGTGACCGAGGGGAGCACCAACTCGGCCAACTACGCGGCCGTGGCGGGATTCGATGCGTCGGCGACGTTCCGCAATCGGAATGATCCGGGGGATCCGGCCGGGTGTCCGGCCACCGTCAAACCGTGATCGTAGCGGCGTAAACGCCCGGAGTGAGACTGGATCGACGAGGGTCGGCCGCGGGTGGCCGGCCCTCGTCGCTTTCGCTCCCGATGCGCGGCATATATTCACTTCGCATGCGAGTCCGCCGTCCGTGCTGCCTTCTCCTCGCCGTCCTGAGCGCGGCGTGCTACGACTACGTGCCGGCTCGGCGCGACCGCTTGATGCCGGGCGATCATGTCGCGGTCGAGCTCACCACCGAAGCAAGCCTGGCGCTGGCGCAGCTCATCGGGCCCCTGGTCACGACGGTCGAGGGGCGTCTGACATCGGTAGACACGACCGGATTTGCGATCGCGGTAACCCAAACGCGGCTCCGCGATGGGCGCGGTTATCCGTGGAATGGCGAGCCGGTGCGGGTGCCACCCTCCGACGTGCTCTCGGTTCGGGTCCGGCACCTGTCCGTCGTCAAGACGGGGGCGGTCGTGGTCGGCGGGGCGCTCGGAGCGAGTGCGATCATCGCGGCGGCCTCGGGCGCGGGCGGCGCCGGACGGAATACGGGCGGCGGCGGCTCGGTGCATCCCCAATAGCGGGGGACGCAGCCCCGTTCCGTCAGGTCGTCGTCACTTCGACGTCGCGCCCGTTCCCCCGGGGCGTGTCCAAATCACCACGATGCCGCAGGCGGAGCCGCGCCCTTTCGCGAATTCCGCCGGTGCGTCGATCGGGCTTGCATACACCTCGACCGCTTTCATATCGGCCGGCTCGACCCAGTTGATGTCTTGCACGTTAATGTTGTCGACATATAAAGTGGGCGAGCACGTCTGCGTCGCGCTCTTGGTGCCGCGGGTGCTCGTGATCACATAGTCGGAGCCGGTCCAGTCGAGCTCGATCCCAGGTATGTCCCGGAGCACGTCGGTGGCCTCGACCGGAACCCGGTCTGCGATCTGGGCGCTGTCGAGGAAGGTGCCGTGGAGATGGTGCCGGCGGTCATCGAATCCCTTGATCTCGCTCAGGTCGTACTTTTTCTTCGCGTAGACGATGATGGAATCGAGGACTTCGGTGCGGCGTGCCAGGGTGATCGTGACGGTCCGTGCGGAATCGGCCACGAGCCGGATCGGTACCCGCTCGGGGAGATAACCGATCTGGCGCGCCTCGACGGTCAGAGTGCCCGTCGGCAGATGATCGAACTTGAACTCTCCCGCAGCGGTCGTTCGGCCGATCGCGGGCGTCGCGAGCACCGCCACGTCGACGTTGGGAAGCAGCTGGCCATCGGCGTTGCGCACCTTGCCCACCAGCGTGGCGGACTGGGGCGCCGCGGACTCCGATGCCACCGTGAAGTCCTGCCGCGCGATGCCGCTGGGGCCGAGCTGCAGGTCGACGGCGGGGCTCGAGCGCTCCCCCACCTGTGCCTGCGTGAGGAGGGTCAGAATCGTCGGCACATCGCACACGCGGAAGACGCCGCCTTTCGTCGCCGCGGAGTACCGGACGCGCACGGCCTGGCGGATCCCCTTCGCCTGGTCGAACCAGACGTCGGTCCATTGGACCACGACGCGTGCGCCGGCGAGGGGTTGCCCGGTGCTGCCATCGAGCACCCGTCCTACGATCATGCCACGCTTGAGAGCGACCGATCCGGTGGGGCAGCTCTGTCCGGTGACGGTGGTGAGCGAGGGGAGCGCGATCGTCACGCGGGTTGGCCGGCCCGAGACCACGTCGACGGCCAAGGGGGCGAGCGCGATCCCGAGGGAGTCCAGCTCCGGCACCGCCAGCGCCGCCGCGTAGCGCCCGGCGGGCAGCGAGTCCACCGAAAAGAGGCCGTCCGCGGTGGTCGGCACGGCGACGACGGCGGCCGCGGTCCCCGTTGGGGTCCCCTGCTGCGTGAGAACGACGGATCCGCCACTCAGCGTTCGTACGTGGAGCGAATCGACGACCGAGCCCACGATCGAGCCCGGCGCGCCCTGCGCGCCAGCGGCCGAGGTGGCGATCCCGACGAGGAGGATCGCGCGAAGCATCCCGACAATATAGCCAAGCGCAGCATTGGGAACGCGGCCGTGATCGGTTCTTGACAAGCGCTGTGCTCGGGGTAACAATTTCGCGTCCGTGCGCGTGGGATTAGGGCGTGCGGTCGGCGAGTGGGCGCATCCGGTACGTGACCCGCAGTTAGGAGGGCGACTCGTGGTCTCACACGATGTCAGAAGCAGGTGGCGGTCGCAGGTCGGGGTTGCAGTGGCGGGGTTCGCGTGGATCGCAGGTCTCGTGGCAGCGGGGGTACCGGCCGGCGCACAACAGGCCACTGGCACGGTCACCGGAACGGTGGTGGACGCCGCGACGAACGCAGCGATCCCGGACGCCCTCATCCACATCGTGGGGCTGCCCCGCGTCGCGCGAACCGGCCCTGATGGCCACTATCGCCTCACCGGCGTTCCCGTCGGGCCACAGACCGTCCAGCTCAATCGCTTGGGATACGTCAGCGCGACCAAGGCGGCCGCGGTGACGGATGGCGGCACGGTCACGGCCGACTTCGCCGCGACCCAGACCGCTGTCACCCTCGACGTCCAGATCATTCAAGGGACGGCGGTCGCCGCGACCGCGGCGCGTGCGATCGGCGCATCGGTCACGACGATCAGCCCGGATTCGCTCCTCAAGGCACCGATGACGAATCTGTCCGAGGTGCTGAATTCCCGTGTCGCCGGGCTTACGATCGAGCAGAATTCCGGAGTCGTCGGCAGCGGGTCGCGCATCTATCTCCGCGGCGTCAGCAGCGCGACACTCGCGACGGAGCCACTGATCGTCGTCGATGGCGTGCGGGCGTACAACGATGTGAACGGGATCAATGACATCGGCGGCGTCGGCGGGCAGGGCATCTCGCGCTTCGACGACCTCGATTTCGAGTCGATCGAGTCCGTTGAAGTGTTGCGCGGGCCGGCGGCGGCTGCCCTCTACGGCACCGAGGCCGCGAGTGGCGTGCTCGTGATCACGACCAAGCACGGCTCGGCTGACAAACACGCACAGTGGAACTTCTTCGGGACGCTTGGGAAGCTCCAGGACGTGACCGACTACCCCTCGCAGTACCTCAGACCCGCGGACGGAGGGGGGGGATGCCCCCTCGAATTCGAGTATCTGGGGGCCTGCATCGGAGCGGACGGCGCGCTTGGCGCGACGGCATCGTTCGACTCGAACATCGTGAAGAGCGGCGTCCCATTCATTCACGGATATGACGAGGCGGCGGGGCTCAGCGTGCAGGGCGGCAACGCGCTCACGACGTATTACGTCGGCGCGGACTGGACGCGCCAGCAGGGCGTCTTCGAGAATAACGCCGACCGCTGGACGCACATCACGGGCGCGTTCGCGATTCATCCAACGGACCGGATCGATCTCAGCCTGAGCACGGGGTATACGCAGCGACGCGTCGCGCTGTCGAACGGCGACAATGCTCTCCTGGGGCCACTCGCCAATGCGATGCTCTCCGACCCCTTCCCGAGCGACCCGGGGTACGCATCAGGGTCGACGCCCGCGCAGCTGGAGCAGATCCCGACGCACGAGAATGTCGACCGCCTGACACTTGGCGGGAGCGGCGTCTGGCGCATCGTCCCGTGGCTGTCGGCGCGCGCAACGGTCGGCATGGACTACTCAGGGATATTCGACACCAATTTCCAGTCGCAGCTGCTGGTGCCTTTCCAGGCACCGACCGGACAGGCAACGGCCGCGGACAATGCCGTGTATACCTACACTGGATCGGCATCGATCGAAGCGCGGTACGATATACCGGGCGTAGCATCGCTGGCTGGTACGACGACGTTCGGTGGTGAATGGGTCGACGAGACCCTGCACCAGGTGTACGGGTTTGGGCAGGGGATCACGCCGGGCACGAACAGCCTGGGTGGTGCGCAGTCCAACTTCAACGCCCTCGAGGTCAACACCGACATCGTCAACATCGGCGGCTTTTTGCAGGAGCAGTTGGCCTGGCGGCAGGTCCTGTATCTGACGCTCGCCGGCCGGCTGGACGGGAACAGCGCGTTCGGAAAGAATCAGAGCACCGCGTTCTATCCGTCCGGCAGCCTCTCGTATGTGGTCAGCGACGAGAGCTTCTGGCCGAAAAACGACTGGGTCAGCTCGTTCCGGTTCCGTTTCGCCGGCGGGCAATCGGGGCGCGAGCCGACCTTCCGCCTCGCGAACGGGTCGTTTGCGGGCGCGGCGTACAACGGTGAGACCGCTCTGATCGCGAACACGGTCGGGAACGCTGATCTCAAGCCGGAGCGCTCGACCGAATACGAGACCGGGTTCGACGTTGGCTTCCTCAGGGACCGCTTCACCTTCACGGCGACCGCGTACGATCGGACCGAGCGTGATCTGGTGCAGGCGGTGCCGATCGACGCGTCGGCAGGGAACCCCAACAACGGCTTCATCACGGTGAACCTCGGTGAGATCGACAATCGGGGACTCGAGTTCACGCTCAACGGCAACGTCTTCACGACGGAATACGTCGCGCTGGACATGGGGATCAACGCGAACGTCGCGCGCAACAAGCTCGTCGACCAGGGCAATGTGACGCCGCCGCAGATCTCGTTCGGGATCTCGGGCGCGGTGATCCAGCAGGACATCGCGGGGCAGCCTCTCGGCGTGTACTCGGCGGTTCCTTACACCTACAAGGATCTCAACGGCGACGGGATCATCGAGCCCAACGAGATCACGTACGGAACCAAGCCGGTGTTCATGGGCGAGCCCGGGCCGCGGGAGGAGTTCTCCTTCTCCCCGACCCTGCGCATCCTCAAGTTCCTCAAGCTGAACGCACTCTTTGACCGGCGCGACGGGGTTACCGTCTACGACGGATCGGATGCGTTCCGCTGCGGGGCGTTCTTCGACGGGCAGGATTGCAACGATCCGCATGCGCCGCTCGCGAACCAGGCCGCTGCGGTGGCGCTCAGCAGCGCCGCCTACGGCGGGCCCGGCACCGAATACGGCTACATCCTGAACGGATCGTTCTGGAAGCTGCGCGAGGCCTCCGTCACGCTGACTGCGCCCGAGCGGTGGAGCCAGCGGTATCTCGGAGGGCGGGCCGCATCGCTCACGATATCGGGGAGGAATCTGATGACGTGGACGCCGTACCGGGGCCTCGATCCGGAAGTCTCCTATAGCACCTTCTCGAACGTCGCTGCACCGGTGCCATATATCACGCAACAGTTCTTCACGCAGCCGCCGTTGCGCGAGTATCTCGCCCGCGTCGACATCTCCTGGTGACCGCCATGACCCGATACACGATGACTCTCATGCGCGCCACCCGGGCAGTGGTCGTTGGAACCGCGGTGGCAACCCTCGTCGCGGCGTGCGACGCCCGGCAGCCGCTGGTCGTTCGCGACCCCGATGTCGCGACGCCCGGAACGGCGACCGGCGTGGACGCGCTGCCCTATTTGCGCGCCGGCGCCCTCGCGGATTTCGCGGTGGGCTTTACCGGCGCCGCGGATCAGAGCAACAATCGCCATGAAGGGGTGGCCAACATGGGCGCCATCTTCACGGACGAATTCACAGACTACGACACCTTCCCCACACGCAATGCGCTGAACTCGCGCCTCGCGCTCCCGGCGAACCTGTCCCTGGGCGAGCTATTCCAGGATATCGGCGAGGCGCACAACGACGCCCGGCGGGCCCTGGCGCAATACGCGCTGTACGGACCGACGCAGGTGGGCCGCGCCGAGATG
>PLLD01000056.1 GCA_003141205.1 Gemmatimonadota bacterium | reverse complement strand
GCCCACGATCTGCTCCGTCGCCTCGTCGAATCCGAGACTCTGCGGCGTGTTGGGGAGGTAGTTGACGCGCCCCGTGCTCCACTGCACACCGATCCCGTCGGCCCACGCCGCGAGCTGAATATTCTGGATCGCGGCCGCGGTGGCGGCGAGGTCCTCGGTCTGCCGCGAGGGTTTCTCGGATCGGAGGCAGGTGACCGCGACGATCGTGGGGCGGCTCAGGATCTTCTGCTCGGCCTTCTCGCGAATCGTCTGGCGGAGGGCGGGGTCGGCCTCCGGCTCGTCGGACAGCCGGTCATCGCCGAGCGCGCGCGCCAATGCCGTCTTGGTCTCGGGGCCGATGAGGGTGAAGCGCCAGGGCTGGGTGAGGCGGTGGTTCGGCGCCCAGATCGCGGAGTCGAGGAGGCGCGCGACGGTGTCCGCGGGGAGCGGCTCCGGCTCAAAATCGTAGATCGTGCGGCGCGTGCGGATGGCGTCGAGAACGTGCATGAGGTCGGGATGAGGAGATTGCTTCGGGCCTACGGCCCTCGCAATGACTGGGAGGCCCTGCGGCCCTCGCAATGCCCCCGGCGAATCCTACGATGTCGGCGGCGTAAATGTACCGCGCTCCAGCCGTCCTTCGACTGAATCGACCGCCGCGCGGATGCGGGGCGGGATGCGATCCGCCAGCGCGGGATTGAGGACGAGAATGACGACGTGCTCCCGGGCGCCCAACACGATCGGGTGGGGCGCGAAATGTCCGTCGTGTACCTCGCGCGCGATCATCAGGAAGGCATGCGGAAGATCGATGACCACGCTGCCCAGCGTAACCGAGGGAGCGATGCCGTTCTGGTCCGAGTTGGCGCCAAAGACGTACGTGCCGTTGCCTTCTTTCACCGCCTGGAAGACGCCAAGGCCGGCGGCGTCGGCGTTCTGAAAGATGATGTCGGCGCCGCGATTGATCTGCGCGAGCGCCTGTTCCTTGCCCGCGCTCACATCATCCCAGTTCCCGATGTACGACGTGAGCACCTTCACCGTGGGATGCACCGACCGTGCTCCCGCGGCGAACGCGGCGAAGCTCGATTTCACCGGGGGCAGCTCGGTGCCGCCGATCACGCCGAGCGTGCCCGATCGCGTCATGGCCCCCGCGACGATTCCGGCGAGGTAGGCGCCGTCCTGAAAATTGAAGGTGATCCCCGCGAGGTTGGGACCCGTGCGGTCACCGGATGTCGTGACGTAGACCGTCTTCGGGTACTCCGGCGCGACGCGCTGGGCCGCGTCCTGAAACTCGAAGCCGTGGCCGATGACCAGGTCGTAGCCCGCGGCGCCGTACTGGCGAAAGTTCTCCTCGAATTCGGCGGGGGTCTTCGTCTCGATGTTGCTGATGTCGGCGTGCAGGCTATCGCGAATGCGGAGCAGCCCCTGGTACGCCCCCCCGTTCCATGCCTGATCCGAGACCGGCCCCGGCGTGAGGAGGGCCACGCGAAACGACCGGCCCCCCGCTGCCGCATCGGTGCGGTCAGGCTGGTGAGCCGGTCGTTCTCCACATGCCAACAGTGTTATGCACAGTGCAATGTGGAAAGGTGTGGAAAACCACCCGGGCCGGCCGTGCGGCGGGCCCGAGGGCAGGTGTGCGATCAGCGAACGACCGCGACGGGCATGGGCATAGGCTTCGGTTCCAGCTTGGGCGAGGACGAGAACGAAGGGGTCGGGTTGTCTTCCATGCGCACGGTGCCGTTGACTCGGCCGCCCTCGAGGATCACGATCGATTTCGTGAAGATGTCGCCGGCAACGGTGGATCCGCCCTGCACTTCGACGCGCTCGGCGGCGGTGATCGTGCCCTCGACCTTGCCGCCCACGACGACTTCGCGTGCGTGCACGTCGCCCTTGATCTCGCCTTGCCGGCCGATCAGAACCTGGCGCGCGCCGCGGATCGTGCCTTCGACGTTCCCTTCGATCTTGAGGACGCTACTCGTTTCGATGTCGCCCTGCACCTTCGTACCGGGCGCGATGATCGAGAGCGCCGTTTCATTGTTCGGAGGAGAATTCGTGGGCGGGGCGGGGCGGATCGGCTGGTCGGGCTTGTCCGGGGCGTCTTTGATGAACATTGCCATGGCGGGAACCTGCGTGGGGGGGGGCCAGAAGGGCCGGGTGAGCGGTTGCGCGTTCGCGGATCAATCCATCGGAACGGACGATTTGCTCGTAGGCGCGGGCACATTACTCTGGCCGTTCGCCGTGCGATGCGCGTCTTGCACGGGAGACGACGCGGGCGCGAGCGCGGGCGTGGGCTTGGCCCCGAGCATCCGTTCTACTTGATCATAACGACGTTGCAGCTCGGAGAGGGAGCGCTCGAGCGTATCCAGTCGCATCGCGGCGTGCTGAAGCCGGCTCATGCGTGCACTGAGAAAAGGGACGCGCGCGGCTTCGACGGCGATCGCGACGATCATCGCCGCCGCGACGACGGCGATGATCTTGGCCGGGCGCGACGTGACGAACTGCAGCAGGCGCACCTGGCGCGGACTCAGGATGATCGTGCGGTTCTGCAGCCCGCCTTCGCGCTGCACGTGGATGATCATCGCGCCCGCGTGCGGTGTGTAGATGTTGCCATAGCCGCTGGCCGGTGTGCGCTGCGGCATGGGTTACGCGGCCCGCATGCTGTCCCGCATGCCGTGACGCGACACCGCGTGAGTCCCAATCCCATGCGTCACAACCCCGTGCGTCACAACCCCGTGCGTCACAGTCCCTCGTGGTGGGCGAGTGTACCGAGAATCCGCTCGAGGATCCGCTCGAGGTCGTCGTTCGAATAGAAGAGTATCGAGACCTGTCCGCGGTCACGGCCGCTTAGAGATATCTGAACATCGGTCTGCAAGAACTTACGGAGACGCTCCTCAATCTGTTTGACGGACGCTTGCTGCCAGTTTGTCGCATTAGTGGCTTTAGAATGCTTCGATGCTGTCTTGGTTTTGCGACTAGAAAAGCCCTCTACTGTGCGAACGCTCAGGTTCTGAGCGATGATTTTGCTAGCGGCCGCCAGGACTTCGCGCTCGGTCTTGAGAACCAGGAGTGCGCGGCCATGCCCCGGAGTGAGCTGGCCGTCGCGGAGGAGCGCACGGACGGGAGCCGGGAGCTGGAGGAGGCGCAGCATATTCGCGACGGTCGAGCGGCTCTTCCCCACCACCTCGGCGATCTGCTGCTGCGTGATCGAGAACTCCTGGGCCAGACGCGCGTACCCTTCGGCCTCCTCGATCGGATTCAGATCCGCGCGCTGCAGATTTTCGACGAGGGCCAGGGTGAGCGCCGTCTGGTCATCGATCTCGCGGACGATGGCGGGGATATCCGCCCACCCGAGCTGCGTCGCGGCGCGCAGGCGACGCTCCCCGGCAATGAGCTCGTAGCTCGCGCTAGGGGAACGCGCCGATGCGCGTCCCGCAGGGGCGGATGGGGAGGGAGAGGGAGAGGGAGAGGGGGAGGGGACCGGGCGGACGGTGACCGGCTGGAGCAGGCCATTCGCTTTCAGGCTGGCGGCCAGGTCCGCGAGATCTTCCGGCGCAAAATCCTTCCGGGGCTGGAAGGGGTTGGGCCGGATCTCGGCGATCGGGATCCGCAACGGCGCCCCGTCCTCGGCGCCCCCTCGGCCTCCTCCTCCCCCGGCGCGCGCGGCGGTGCCGAGCAGCGCTTCGAGCCCTCGCCCCAATCGGCGGGGGCTATCCGATCGGGGACTGTCCGATCCGGAGGCGCGGGTCATGTGCCCGTCACGGGTGCGGATGTTTCACGTGAAACATTGGCGGCGGCCCGGGCGCCGGCGGTGGGGGCGGAGCGTCCGATCGCCTCCTTCGCGTGCCGGGCGAGGAGCTCGCGCGCGACCTCCATGTAGGCCTGGGCTCCGGCCGACGTCACGTCGTACAGGATGATCGGCTTCCCGAAGCTCGGGGCCTCCGCGAGGCGGACGTTGCGCGGAATGACGCTCTCGAAAACCTTGGGGCCGAAGTATTCGCGGGCGTCCGCGGCAACCTGGCGCGCGAGGTTGAGCCGAGCGTCGTACATGGTGAGGAGGACCCCATCGATGCCGAGGCGCGGATTGACTCCGCGCTGGACGAGATGGACGGTGTTGAGCAGCTGGGACAGCCCCTCGAGGGCGTAGTACTCGCATTGGACGGGGATCAGCAGCGCGTCCGCGGCCGCCAGCATGTTGACGGTAATGAGTCCGAGGGAGGGTGGGCAGTCGATCAGGATGTAGTCGTAGT
>PLLD01000252.1 GCA_003141205.1 Gemmatimonadota bacterium | reverse complement strand
CGATTCGACGTGCGTCCAGTTGATGTCGAATCCGATCCCCCGTAGGGCGCCGGGCAGGAACGTCAGGTGCTGGGTATAGTCCATCTCGACCCCCCAGAGGTGGGCGCTGGGCCCATTCTGCGGCTGGCTGACGTAGTACAGCGTATCGCCATTGAGAGCGGCGTTGTAGCGCGCCACCGGACCTGCATATGGCACGGTACGGTCGAAGATGAAGTCTGTGATTTGCTTGTAGAACGCCCCACCGGACAGGACCCCGACCAGGGGGAAATAGTGTTCCGCGAGGAGATCGTAATTCCACGCGTGCTCAGGCCTGAGCGACGGGTTGCCTGCGGAGAGCGGAGAGCTGATCGACTGGGGGGACGCTCCGACGGCATTGAAACTGGGGGCGAGGTCGGGGTAGTTGGGGCGGGCGATGCCGCGGGTTACCGCCGCGCGCAGATTGGTGTTTTGATCGATCGCGTAGCGGACCTGGACACTTGGGAAGAGGTCCGTGTACGAGTGCGCCCCGTGCTGGACAGCCGTGGCCGACGTATCGCTGGGGTCGGTCGCGACGTGTCCGACATACCCGACGTCGGTGTGCTCGGCCCGCAACCCGACATTGATGTGCACGGAGCCCACGTCAAGCGTCTGCATGCCGTACGCCGCGACCACCTGCTCCGTCCCCGCATAGGTCGCCAACTGGTCGCTGAGCGTGCTGCTCTGAAGCTGAAAGAGGGCAGCGTTGGCGTGCAGGTACTGCTGTGCAGCTGGGATGCTGCCGAATGGAGCGAGCGTATAGCACCCCGCGCATATATGGTCGTAAAAGCCGGGGAAGGTGAAACTCGATGCGAGTTGGCCGACCGTCAGGGCATTCGCTCCGACGTAGGCGAACGCCGGTTGAACGCTGAGGTATCCCTTATGCTCGTTGTCGAGCTTTGCGCCGAATTGGAAAGCCGCGGGATGGTCGCCGATCAGGAATGGAATGCGCAGATCGGCCCGGCCGCCGACGACCTGGCCGTTGGCCGATTCGTTGTCGGTCGCGATCTGCGTGAGGGAGTACGCCGTGCTGGATTGCAGCGCGGCCCCCGTGGCCGCATCCACGAAATACCGGGGCTTGAGCGGGTTGTTGTCGTAGGTATAGGCGAAGCCGCTGGGCCCGTCGTAGCCATCGTCGTAGTGATCGTGCGTCGTTGCGGTCGACCCCGCGTAGTTCAGCGCGTACGTCAGGTGCCCGATGCCGACCTCATGCGTGCCCCCACCCGTGAAGCCCCAGGTATGCTCGATGGGACCGCGGTTGCTGACGGTGTATTTCACCTGCCCAGAGGACATTGTCGGTGTGCCATTTATCAGCGTATCGCTACCCGTCGCCGAGAGATTGGTCTCCCAGCGGTTCGCCTCATCGAAAAAGGCGCTCCACAACCCCTTCAGGAAAACGGAGGAGGTCTGCGAGAAGCGGTAATCCAGATCTCCGCCGAGACCGTAGCGCGTTCGATAGTAGCTGTACGGCCGCTCGCTCCAGCTGCTTGGATAGACGTGGTTGAAGGCGGACCCATTCGGGATCGGCGTGTACACGCCGTTGCTGAAATAGTCCGCCGTATAGGACGGCTCGACATCACCAATCACGCGGTTTGTGCGATCGTAGGAGCTGCTGAACAGGAAGCCGAACTTTTGCTCGGCGCCGAGACGACCGCCGTAGGTCAGGCTCCCCTGGCCGTTGTCGTGCCCGAGCAGTGACTGGTACGCGTACTGTCCGGCGACGTAACCGCGCGGCGGGCCTTCGGGGATTTTCGTGACGAGGTTGACGGACCCACCGATGGCCGCCGCGTCCTGATCCGCGGTCAGCGTCTTGCTGACCTCGATCGCGCCGAGGAGATCGGATGGGACATCGTCGAGCTTCACCGCGCGGACATCGGTCGCGAGGGTGCCGGGGACGTACGCACCGTCGATGGTGACGTGCTGAAGCTCCGGTGGCGTCCCGCGAATCTCGACGTATTTGCCTTCTCCTTCGTCGCGCTCTGCCGTGACGCCCGGCATGCGTGCGAGGGCCTCGGCGGCGTTGGCGTTCGGCAGCGACCGGATCTCGTCGCCCGACATGACCGAGATGATGTTGTCCGCGGTCTGCTGCTCCTGGAGGGCCGCCGCCTGCGTTTCGTTCAGACGGGGCGATTTCACGACCACCGTCTGGAGAGTCGACGCAGTGTTGTGCAGGACGACGGAGTGGGATACTGTCTGTCCGGCCGCGACCGTCACCTCGAATGTGTCGGACTTGAACCCCGGGAAATGCGCATCGAGTCGATAGGCGCCGGGGGCGACGTCCGGGATCGCGTAGGCGCCATCCGCGTGGGCGTAGACGCTGTAGTGCGCGTAGCCGATGAAGCTCACCGAGGCCTGGAGCGGAGTGCCGGTCGAATCGGTGACACGTCCGGTGATGCTGCCGCTCCGCCCCTGACCGTACAGGCAGGCGGGTATGGAGCCAAGCGCAATCACGATGGCGACACCGCATCCAACCGCGGCGGCGCGTCGGCCGGCGGAAACGGGCATGGGATCCTCGATCGGCGAAGGGGACGAGCACAAGCGCGCGTCGAAGATAGACCGGCGTTTTCGTGCGCCGGGTCACGGATCGGCCACGTGTGGTATCGGGACAGGAATTTTTCTGTAACGAATCCGGTCCAGGTGTCTTATGCTGTCCTTGTCGGGTGTGGTCGCGCGTTCATCCGCGCATGGGGGGGGCCGGGAAGACGAGTGTCACAGTGGTGCCCCGATCGTGTGGCGACGTGACGTCGATCGTGGCCCCATGGGCATCCGCGATCCAGAGCGCGATGGACAGCCCCAATCCCACCCCCCCCGCCTGCTCCCGCGCGGATGCCCCGCGATAGAAGCGATCGAAGATGCGCGGAATTTCGTCGTCCGCGATGCCGATCCCCGTATCCTCGACCGCGATGGTTGCGCGGCTGTCTTCCCGGCCGACCCGGAGCCGAACGGACCCACCCGCCGGCGTAAACTTGAGTGCATTGTCCAACACGATCAGTATCAATTGGCGCAGCAACACCGGATCCCCGACGACCGGAGCCTCCTCGAATCGCTCCACGCCGAACGTGACGCCACGCTCAGCGGCAAGTGCGCTCATGGCGCCGCTGGCATCCAGCGCGATATCGTCCAGGAAGAGGGTCTCCTGCCGGAGCGGGCGCTCGCCGGCGTCGGCGCGCGCGAGCGTCAGCAGATCCTCTACGATCCCGCCCATACGCTCGGCCTCCAACCCCACCGTCTGCAGTGTCGCTATGTACGCGGTCACGTCGCGCTCACGCTGCAGGGCGACTTCGGTCCGGCCCCGCAGCACGGCGATCGGCGTGCGGAGCTCGTGCGCGGCATCGGCCATGAACCGTCGCATCTGCTCGACGCTTTTCTCGACCGGCCGCACGGCCTTGCGCGCGAGGAGCCATCCACCGATCGCGACGAGCAAAACGCCGGTGAGGGCCAGAGCGCTAAAGAGAACGATCACCGCGGCGTAGCGATCCTCCAGCTCAATGCGGTTGGCGGCGACGACGGCGACGTACCGGTGCCCACTCGGGAGGGTGAAGGGCTCGGCGAAGAGTTGCAAACGGGGACCACCCGCCACCTTGACGTGCCGGTCCATCGGGCCGGTCCGTGCCGCTTGCACGGCTGCCGCGCGAATGACAGCGGGCGCGGCCCATGGATGCTGGGGCATCCCCGCCGTGTCCAGCAGATAGAGGGACCGGTCTGGGATGCGTAGCTCGTCGACGGCATCGACCGCCGCGCCCCCCGTGACGATGGCTTCGCGCTCGCGCGTCTCCGCGGCGTGCTCGAGCTCGTGGGCGGCCGCCCGCAGCGAGCGGGTGAGATCGGCTTCCGTCTGGCGCACGATACTGAGAAAGAGGAATCCGCCGAGCGCGAGCAGGATCGCCGCGAAGGTGCCCACGTACCAGGCCGACAGCTGGAGTCGGAGCCGCGTGAGTGGGGTGAAGCGTCCCGCGCTGCCGCGGGCGCCCGTGTTAGACGCCAAATCGGTATCCCGCACCGCGCAGCGTGTGGATCAGCTTGGGCTCGAAGTCGTCGTCGATCTTCCGCCGGAGCCGGCGGATGAGTACCTCGAGCACATTCGTGAACGGGTCGTGGTTCTCATCCCAGACATGGGCGGTGATCGCGGCGCGATCCACCACCAGGCTCTCGTGCAGGACGAAAAACTCGAGCAGGGCGAACTCCTTCGTCGTCAGCGTGACGGCCGTGCCGCCGCGGCGCACGGTCCGTCGCTGTAGGTCCACTACGAGGTCTGCCACCCGATGCTCGGCGGGGACGAGCGCTGGGCGCCGGCGTGCGAGCGCGCGGATCCGCGCGAGCAGCTCCCGGAAGGCGAAGGGCTTCGTCAGGTAGTCGTCGGCGCCCACCTCGAGTCCTCGCACGCGGTCGTCGACGGCGTCGCGCGCCGTGAGCATCAAGATCGGTGTCGTGCAGTGGCGCGCCCGCAATGTCGCGCAGATGTCGAATCCCGAGCCTCCGGGGAGGAGCACGTCGAGGACGATCACGTCATAGGTGCCGGCCAGCGCGCGGTCGAGGCCCTCGCGCGCATCCGCCGCGATCACGGTCTCGATGTGCTCTTCTTCGAGTCCCTCGCGAATGATCGCCGCGAGCTGCCGATCATCCTCTACGACGAGCGCACGCATGTGGCTTCAACTTACTGCACACTGATAGCGCCGTGCATCGGGGCGTAATCGTCCTGACAGGTTGGCGGAGTAGCGTTCGCGCATGCAGCGGTTCTTGTTCAGACGAGTCGCGGCGGGGCTTGCACTCCTTGCCGTCGCGGCCGGCATCCCACGCAACGGCCGTGCGCAGGACACGGTCGCTGCTCCCACGACGCAGCCGCTCACCCGCGGCGCGGCGGTCGATCTGGCGCTGTCACAGGGGTCGCAGGCTGCGCTGGCCGCGGCGACGGCCCGCGCGTCCGACGCCAGCCTCGCGCGCGCCGGTGCATTCGCCAACCCGACGCTCAATACGAGCTACTCCAAAGCGGTCCCGCAGTACCACGCGATCGTGAATCTGCCGCTCGATTTCCTGACGGCGCGATCCCTGCGCGTGGCCTCCGCCCGCTCGGCTCGGTCCGCCGCGCACGAACAGCTGGCGCTCGACCGCGCGCTCGTGGCACTCCTGGTCGATACCCTGTATACGCGGGCGACGACGGCCGCCGCGCACGCGACGCTCTCCAAGCGTGATGCCATCGATGCGGATAGTCTGCTCGTGATGGCGCGGATCCGGCAGGAAGCAGGGGATGCCAGTGAGCTGGATGTGGAGCTTGCCCGGGTGAACGCCGGGCAGGCGGATAACGCCGCGGCGGCGGATTCGCTCGCGTACACCGCGGCGCTGCTCGATCTGCAGAGTGTACTCGGTTTTCCGACACAAGCCGTAACCCTCGTGCTCGCCGATTCCGTGGGAACCGGTCCGGTCGACTCCCTCGCTTCCGCGAGGGGAGGCGGACGCGTGTCGAGTGGGACGGCGCTCTCGGTCGCGGTGGCGGAGCAGGAGCTGGACGCCGCGGACCGATCAATTGCGCTCGAGCGGCGCTCGATCTGGAATGGCCTCTCTCTCACGGCGGGGGTGGAGAACCACGACCCCACGGGGGCTGAGCGCGGGCTGCTGCCGACCGTCGGCGTGAGCATCCCTTTACCCCTCCTCAATCAGGGACATGGAGATATCGCGGTCGCCGAAGCGACGCGCGATCACGCGCGGGCGGCGCTCGAGCTGGCCCGGCGGGAAAGTGCGGCCGCGGTCTCGCAAACGCAGAGGGCTCTTCAGGGCGCGGCAGCCCGCGTGGCACGCGATCGAACGCTCGTCACGAGTGCCGAGCACGTCGCGCGCATGGCCCTGCGCGCCTACGCCGAGGGGGCGTATGCGCTCGCCGCGGTGCTCGAGGCCCAACACAATGCGCGTGCGGCGCTCGCTCAGCTGATCGATGATACGGCGACGGCGGCGAACGCGGCCGCCGTGCTTCGGTTCTATGCCACCACCATCACCGTCCCGGGTCCTTGATGCGATACGCCCTGCGCGCCGTACCTCTCGTACTGCTTCTCACCGTCGCGACGTGCGCGCGTCGGGATGCTGCTGACGGTGCGGTTGCGGCGTCCGATGCCGGTGGCGCCGCCTCCGTCGTGGCCGCCCAGACCGCCGTCGCCACGCGCCAGCCGTTCACGGAGACCGTGTCCGCGATCGGGACGGTAACGGCGCGACCGGGATATGTCGTGGATCTCTCGGCTCCGGCTCCCACGCGGGTCACGCGCATCTTCGTCGCGGTCGGACAGCCCGTCGCGGTGGGCGCGCCATTGGTGGAGTTCGATCGCGCGCCTTTTGATGCGCAGGCGCGGAGTGCCGAGGCGGCGTTGACGTTGGCGCAACACGCGTCCGACCGTGCGCAGCGGCTAGCGGAGGCTGGGATCCTGGCGCGGAAGGACGTGGATCAGGCGTCAGCTGATCTGGCGCAGGCCCAATCGGCGGCTATTACCGCGCGTCGGGCACAGGCCTTCGCCACGCTGCACGCACCGATGGCGGGCGTCGTGACCCGACTCGACGCGGTCCTGGGCGGTTCCGCCGACGTCGCCCAGACGCTGGTGGAAGTCGCTGATCCGTCGATGCTGGATCTCCTCTTCACGGTGACGCCGGCCGACGCTGCGCGCATCCGGCCGGGCGCAACGGCGCAGGTCACGGCCGGTCAACGCGAAACCGGCGAGCCTCTGGGGACGGCGACAGTCGCGGACGTAGCCGCGACCATCGATACCACGTCGCGCGGTGTCCTCGTCCGCGCGCGGCTGGGGCATCCCACGCGCTCGCTGCGGATCGGGGAGACGATCGTCGGCCAGGTCGCTGTCGCGGTACATCCCAACGCTGTGAGCGTGCCGCTCGCGGCGCTCGTGCCGGACGGCGATGGGATCAAGGTGTTCGTCGTCGACTCCGCGCATCGGGCGTACGCCAGGCCGGTGACCGTCGGCGCGCGGGCGGACCAGCGTGCGGAGATTACGAGCGGGCTCTCGGGGGGAGAGACGGTCGTGACAGTGGGGGCGTACGGTGTGGACGACAGCGCAAGGGTTGTGCCGGCGGACGGTGGCGGCGGCAGAAGATAGGCGGACCGGCTCTCGGACCGGCTCTATTTCACCTCTCGTGAAATGCTAATGGTGAAGTGGAGCATTCAGGGTTGCTTGCGGCGGTGGCACAAGCTGCACCGCGTGACACCGCCGTTACGCCCTGTAATCGTAGGGACAGGTGACCGCTCTAGGTTCTCGTCCCATGCGACTCCCCTCCCTCTCTCGCGTTCGCGTGGCTCTCGCGACACTCGCCGCCAGCGCCCTCATCGCGGCCGCGCCGCAAGGCCGCGCCCCGCACTACCACGTCGTCCGCCGCATCGCCGTCGGCACGCTCGGCACCGGTCACTCGGCGGACTACATCGTCATCGACTCGACGCATCGTAGGCTCTACGGCCTCGGCAACACCATTGTCGACATCGACAAGGACAGTGTCATCGACTCGATTCCCGGGAAGGCCGCCGGGGGCTACGCCCTCGCCGTCGATCTGGGACGCGGGCTCGCCCGCAACGGGACGCTGTTCGATCTCGTGACCGGGAAGGTGACGGGGCACGTTGAAGGGGAAGGAGACGCGAGCGTCTTCGACCCGGGCACCGGACGCGCGTTCATGCTCGATGACACCGT
>PLLD01000254.1 GCA_003141205.1 Gemmatimonadota bacterium | reverse complement strand
TCGTCCGGGATGTGCATCTTGCGGTAGGCGCCGAGCAGCGCGCCATCCGCGTCGATGACGGCCGCGGAGTTTCGGTACAGTCCCGCCGCCTGCCGCTCGAACACGGGTGCGATGAGGACGACGGCCAGCTCGCGCGCGAGCGCCTGCATGGCCGTCACGGTCGGCCCGGACATCGGCTCCGCCAGATCGAAGCGGTCGGTACGCTCCGCTTTGCAGAAATAGGGGGCGTGGAAGAGCTCCTGCAGGCAGATGATCTGCGCGCCGCGCGCCGCCGCCTCGCGGACACGATCGGCCGTCCGCCGAACGGTCGCCGCGGCGTCGCCCGATACGGCATCCTGCACCAGTCCAACGGTGAACTGCGCCATCTTACAAAATTAACGCGATCACGATGTCCATCACGTTCGTTCCCGAGTGTCCGGTCCGAAGCAACGCGTGGGCCGCATCGAGCGCGCGGTAGGAGTCGTGCGCCGCGAGGTCGCGCGCCGGATCCCGTCCCGCCCCCTCGACGGCGTACCAGGTGAGCCCGTCGACGATCGCCCCCGCCGCATCGGTCGGCCCGTCGCGTCCATCCGTTCCCGCCGCGAGCAGCGTGATGCCGCTCCCGTTGTCACCCGCCTCGCGCAGGGACCGCGCGGCGGCCAGAGCCAGCTCCTGGTTCCGCCCGCCGAGCGGCCATTCGGCCGCGCCGGCGCCCGAATCATCCGGTGGATCGAGCGTCACCGTGGTCTCGCCGCCCCAAACGAGGCAGCGCGTCATGCGCGGACCGCGCGCGCGCTTCTTTCGCGCGACGAGATCACTCGCGAGCCGGATCCCCGCGATCGCGGCCTCCCCCGAGAGTGGCGTCGGCACGACGGTCACCTCGTCGATCCCCGCATCGCGCGCGCACGCGGCCGCCGCGGCAATCGCGTGGGCGTTGCTCACGATGACGGTCGCGGCGACCGTGGCGAAGGCCGGATCGGACGGCTTCGGGGTCTCGGACGCCGCCCCCGCGACGACCGCGGCGAGATGTGCGCGGGCCTTCGGTGGCAGTTTCTCCCAGAGCCGCGAGCGCTCGAGCGACGCGACGAGATCGGCGCTCGTTACCGGGTCGGCCACCCATGGCCCGGAGCTGATCGATGCGAGATCATCGCCCAGCACGTCGGAGACGACGAGGCAGTGCACGCGCGCCGGCGCGACCGCGACCGCGAGCCGGCCGCCGCTCCATCGGGTGAATCGCTTGCGGATCGCGTTCATCGCGACGATGTCCGCTCCCGAGGCGAGCAGCGCCGCATACAGCACACCCAGGTCGCCCTGCGTGAAATCCGCGAGCTCGGGAGCCGGCGCCGCGACGAGACTCGTCCCGCCGCCGGAGACGAGCGCCAGGACCTCGTCTTCCGGGCGAATGAGCGCCGCGACATCGCCGATCGCCTGCGCGGCCGCGGCGGACTGCGCGGCCGGTATCGGATGGTCCCCGACGACGACGCGAATGCTCGGATGCGGAGGCGGCTCGGTCGCGGGTCCCACGATGACGCCGCCCACCGGCTCCCGCCCCTGCTCGGCCAGGGCGGCCGCCGCGCCGGCGGCCATCGCCGCGGCCGCCTTGCCCAACGCAACGATCCACACACGCGCACCGGGTGCGAGTGTCAGTCCCGCGACTCCGGCGTGGGTCGCCGCTGCCGGATGCGCGCCACCGATCGCGGCATGGTAACACTGCGTGAGCAGCTGTCGTGCGTGAATCACGCCACCCCCTCCCGATGGTCGCCCGTCCGATGGCCGGCATGGCTCGCAGGTGACTGTCGTGCGGCTGAGCCAGTCTAAAGGTGATGGATCAACCGCCCGACCGCGCCCCCGGCAGCGCTCCTCCGGCGCCGCCTGCACCCACCGCAAACCCGGTATCCGGCGCCCCCGTCACGGGCAGCCGGGACGAGCGGGGTGAGCGCGGCACGCTCGAGATGCAGCTCGCCGATCGCCGTCCCCCCGAGATCCCGCGAGCGATCCAGATTCTGCGCGACATCGCGTCGGCCCTCGATACGGACCATCGCGATGGGATCGTTCACGGCGACCTGGCACCGGCCCGCGTCCGGATCGGCCCGGCGGGAAGCGTCACAATCTCGGATCTCGGTCTTCCCGCCTCGGTGATCTATCGGGCACCGGAGCAATGGCGGAGTGAGGCCATTGGCCCGCGCACGGACCAGTATGCGCTCGGTGTCGTGGCGTTCCAGATGCTCACGGGCCAGCCTCCATTCGAGGGATCCGAGCCGCAGGATCTCATGCGGCTCCACCTGTCGGCACCGGTGCCGCGAGCTGCCGCACTACGGAAGGGAATCACGCCGGCGATGGACGCGGCGCTTCGGCGCGCGATGGCCAAGACCCCCGAGCTCCGCTTTCCAACGACCAGCGCGTTCATCGATGCATTGTCGGGCGACCACCCGATCAGAATCTCACTGGAGTCGATCGCGGCGATTCAGCCCGCGGAAATTGCGCGCGGTGGCGGGCTCCCTCTGGCCGTCGGAGCCGCTCTCGTCGCCGTGCTCGGTCTCGCGGTCACCGTCGCGAAGTCGCACCGTACGCCCGAGTCCCGCCTGCCACACCCCTCTGCGGCGGCGCCGGAGCGGGCCATTCCCGATACCGCGCGGGCCGCCCCGGCAGCCGAGGAGACCGTGGCCCGGACCCCGGTGGCCCCGCCCGACAGTGGTGTCCCTGCCCCTGCGCCCGACGCGGCGCCCGTGGCGAACGGGGCGCCACCCGACGCTGAAACACGCGCGCTCGCGCCCGAGATGGCGCCCGTCGAGATGGCGCCCGTCGAGATGGCGCCCGTGCCGAATGGCGCGCCACCGGAGGCCGCGGCGGCCGATGTCCCCGTGCCGGCAGCGCCCCGGCCACGACCCTCCGCGGGGACCGGCGCATTCATTCGCGTCACCGTGCGCGGGGGCGTGGCGGCGGTGCGGATCGACGGGCGCACGTATGGCTATAGCCCGGCGGTCGTGAGCATCGACCCCGGGACACATGTCGTCACCGTCGACGGCGCGGGAGACGCATTCCTGCCGTCGCAGCGAGTGGTGGAGGCGATCGCAAGAGACACGACCTCGGTCGTCTTCACCCCGCGCATCCAACACGACGCGAGCGTGCCCGACTCGAACGCGGCGCCGCTCAACCCTCCACGTTAGTTAAGTAAGCGGTTAGTAAGCGTCTAGCTTTCGGCGCAGACGATGTCTGCCCCGGACCCGATTCTCGCGCCGGCTCTCCGCCCCGGCACACCCGCCGTGGCGCTCCTGAGTGGCGGGCTCGACTCGACGACGGTGCTCGCCCTGGCCGTCGCCCGCGGTTATCGCGTCCACGCCCTGTCGGTGCGGTACGGACAGCGTCACGCCAGCGAGATCGACGCGGCGCGGCGTATTGCCGACCGGTACGGTGTCGACCACCAGGTTGTCGATGTGGACCTGCGCGCCATCGGCGGGTCCGCGCTGACTGCGGACATCCCCGTTCCGAAGGATCGCTCGGAGGAGCAACGCGCCGACGGGATTCCGGTGACGTACGTGCCCGCCCGCAATACGGTGCTGCTCGCGATGGCACTCGCGTGGAGCGAGGTCGTGGGCGCGGCGGACATCTTCATCGGCGTCAACGCGATCGACTATTCGGGCTATCCGGATTGCCGCCCAGCATTTCTCGCCGCATTCGAGCGTTTGGCCAACGTGGCGACGAAGGCCGGCGTAGAGGGGAGCCTCCGCGTGCGCATTCACGCTCCCCTGATTGACCTCACGAAGGGCGAGATCATCGCGTTGGGACGATCGCTCGATGTGGACTACGGTCTGACCATCAGCTGCTACGACCCGGATCCGGCCGGGGCCGCATGTGGACGCTGTGACGCCTGCCAGTTGCGCCTCAAGGGCTTCGCCGACGCCGGAGCGGGCGACCCCGCGCCGTATCGGACAGACTACCAGCATCGGTCGCTCACCCCGCCGTGACGTACGCCGTGAAGGAGATCTTCTACACTTTACAAGGGGAAGGCGCGAACGCGGGAAGTCCGGCCGTATTTTGCCGGTTCGCGGGGTGCAACCTCTGGACCGGGCGCGAAGCAGACCGCGCAACGGCCGTGTGTCCCTTCTGCGACACCGATTTCGTCGGTGTCGGACCGGATGGAGGTCGATTCGAATCGGCCGATGCGCTCGCGGACGCCGTGGCGATACGGTGGCCACGCGACGCCGACGGGCAACGCTTCGTCGTCTGCACGGGCGGGGAGCCGCTCCTTCAGCTCGATGCGGCGCTGCTCAATGCGCTGCACGCCCAGGGGTTCAGAGTGGCGGTCGAGACGAACGGCACGCTGCCCCTCCTGCCCGGACTCGACTGGGTCTGCGTCAGTCCCAAGGCGAACGCCGATCTCGTCGTGCTCGCGGGCGACGAGCTCAAGCTCGTCTACCCGCAAGAGGGGGCGCCCCCCGAGCGCTACGCGACCCTTGGCTTCCGGCATCTCTTTCTCCAGCCGATGGATGGACCCGAGACACCGGGTAACACACGCGCGGCGATCTCATACTGCCTCGCACATCCGGCGTGGCGGCTGAGCCTGCAAACACACAAGCTCCTCGGCCTGCGCTAAGGGCACCCTTTGCGCATCAGGCGGCCGCGATCGTTGCATCCGACCGTCCTGCTTCTCTCACCCGCATGAGCACCCGCATGAGCCACTTTCATAAGTGGAAGCCCGACGGCTACCTTGGAGCGATGCGATCCACCGGATTTCTGTTGATCGGCGCGATTGCCACCGGATCACTCGCCTTCACGGCAGCCGAGGCGAACGGGCAAGCGAGCGCGGCCATGTTGGCCGATATCGCGCCCATCGCGCTCCCCGCGCCTGGGTTGCTCCTGAGCATCGCCGCCAATCTCGCAGGACCATTCGTCATCCCCCCGATGCCGATCGCATTTTCGCGGCGCGATTCGATCGTCAGTCTCGCCCGCGCACAGCTTGGGAAGCGCTACCGGCTGGGTGGCACCACCCCCGAGCGCGGCTTCGACTGCAGCGGGCTTGTCCGCTACGTGATGGCGATGCTCCGTATCGATCTGCCGCGCACCGCACACGAACAAGCGCTCGCGGGGGCCTCCCTCGCGCGGGACCCGGCGCAGCTTCTGCCGGGCGACCTCGTCACCTTCGGGTCGACGCAGCACATCTCGCACATCGGCATCTACGTTGGCGGCGGTCGCATCGTACAGGCCAGCAGCAAGGCGGGGCGCGTCATCGAGACATCGCTCGTGCGGCACCCCGGGAACGGCGTGAAGCCCTGGCGCGGCGCCCGACGCGTCATGCCGGATACGGAGCCGGCTACGGAGCCGGCTACGGAGCCGGCTACCGCCGCGACGGGGGCGGCGGCGTCGGCCCCGCGGGCGCCGGAGCGGGTCGAGATGTCGTCGACGGGCGAAACCGACTGACGACACCGGTCGCGCGGTCGACCGCGACCCCGGTTATCGGAAAGTCGGCCCGGCTGAGCATCGAGACGAGCTTGAGTGCCCGCCGCTCAGGATCGGGAGCCACGGCACCGGGCAGGAATTGACGAGTCGCGCGCAGCACGACATCGCGCACCGCACCAGTTGAGTCGAGGGTCGCACATGCGACCGCCCCGCGCCGCATCGGCTCGCCCAGCCCGAATGGCCCGTAGTCCACCAGATTGCCCAACGAATAGAAGATCAGCGCGCCATGCCACCACTCGGCGGCGCGCAGCACGTGCGGTCCGTGGCCGATGACGAGCTGCGCCCCCGCGTCCGCGGCAGCCCGGGCGAACGCGACGGCGTTCCCGCGGATTTCGCCCGCGAAGTGCTCCACGGAGTCGCCGGTGTGCTGCGCCTGGCGCCCTTCCGCCCCCAGGTGCGCCGTAACGATCACCCAACGATATCGCGCGGCAGCTCGTGCGACCACCCGGCGCACCGCATCGGTATCGGCCACACCGGGTGACGACCAGGAGCTGAATCCAAGCACCGCCAACGTATCGCGGTCACCGACCGGCACGAGTGTCGGGACCGTGTCCGCGCCGGTGACCCGGACGCCCGCGCTGTCCAGGATCGCGAGGGTGGCGCGGAATCCCGCCTCACCGGCGTCGTGCGTGTGGTTGTTCGCGACGTTGGCGACGACGACGGCGGGTGTGTCGGCGATCCCCCGGAGCGCCCACGCCGCGCTCACCGGCATACGCAGGAGGTAGCAGAATCGCCGCCCGAGCGTGCATTTCGTCTCGGTCACCGGCCCTTCACCGATCGCACCCTCGGCGTTCAGCACCACGACGCCCGCACTCCCCATCAGCCCCCGCAGGGGAAGGGCCAACGTGTCGGGTGCCCGCAGGGCGGCCAGGGCATCCGGGACTCCTCCGGTCATCCGGCGGGCCCAGGCCGTGTCGAGATTCGTTCCCAGTGTGACGTCGCCGCCGGCGCAGATGCGGACGGTATCGGCCGCGGCCATCAAGGCGACGAGAGCAACTCCGTACACGCGGCGAAGGGTAACACCGGAAGCTCGAACCAGAAGACGGTCTTGCCCGGCTCGGATTCGGCTCCGATCGCACCACCGTGTTGCTCGACGATCGCTTTCGAGATCGCGAGGCCGAGCCCCGTCCCGCCCCGGCGACGCGTGTCGGAGCTGTCCAGCTGCTGAAAGCGCCGGAACAGCCGGTCCATCTCGGCGGGCGCAATTCCGGGCCCCGGATTCTCGACCGCGAAGCGGATCACGGGCTGCTCCGCCCCCGCTGCGTGTGGCGCCGGCGGCGCGGGCTCCGAGGAGCGGCCCGCATCCTGGTCCGTGGCCGATATCTCGATCGTCGACCCCGCCGGAGCGAACTTGATCGCGTTGGAGAGGAGATTCGTCAGGACCTGCAGCACACGATCCGGATCCCCCTCCACGGCCCGGAGCGCGGTCACGCGCTCCACCAGGCGGATGTCGTACTGCTCCGCCATGGCGCGAATGCCGTCGACGGCCACGCGAATGATGTCCGCGGGCGTCAGCGACACCCGCCGGAGCTCCAGCTTGCCGGCCGCCATCTTGTCGAGATCCAGCATGTCGTTGATCAACCGGATGAGGCGGTCGGTGTTGCCGACGGCGATGCGCACCAGCTCCCCCGCCCGAGCTGTGAGCGGGCCAACCACGCCGCCCTCGAGGAGACCGAGCGAGCCGCGAATGGCGGTGAGCGGGGTGCGCAGCTCGTGCGACACGGTCGACACGAATTCGCTCTTCATGCGGTCGACGCGCTTCCAGTCCGTGATGTCGCGCACGACGGTAATACGGGCGGCGCTCCCCTTGTAGGTGATGTCCGACCCCGTGATCTGCGCGTCGAACGTGGTCCCGTCGCTGCGCAGGGCGGCGACTTCGTAGGTGTGGTGCCACCCTTCCGTCACCGCTTGCATGACGGTCGCGCGGTCGCGGGGCACGACCATCGAGTACGGCGGCAGCACCCGCGCCTCCGCTTCGTCGTACCCGAAGAGGCGGCACCAGGCCGTGTTGACCTCGAGGGCAACGCCACCGCGCGAGACGGAGATTCCATCGGTCGACGCATCGGACAGCCGATGAAAGCGCTGCTCGCTCTCGCGCAGGGCCTCTTCGGCCCGTTTCCGCACGATCATCATGCCCAGCGGCTCCGCCACGACGGCCGCGAGGCGCGCGAGAAACTCGTCATCGTCGGTCGGGCCGTACATGTGGAAGGCGAGTGCGGCGACGACCTCGTCTCCCGCCATGACCGGCACGCCGACGGCCGCCCGAAGGCCGGAGCTCGCAACGATCGCAGTACGCACGAAATTCGCATTGTTCTCGACATCGGTCAGATCGCGAATCCAGACGGGGCGCCGCGTCTCCCATACACGACCGGGGAGTCCCTGACCGCGCGGGAGATGGAATCGTCCCATCGCGTCCGCAAAGTCATCCAGGTGCGCCTCCGCGCGGTGCCACACCGCGGCGCGGTCCATGGCGTCGCGATCCATGGAGGGAATCCACACTTCGGCATAGGGCCAGTGTGTGGCGGCGCACAGGCACTCGATGGCGATCCGGCACGCATCTCGGACATCCGCAGCCTGGCTCATCGCCTTCGCCGTCTCGATGACGACGACCAGCTCGCGCTCGCGCCGATGCTGCGCCGTCATGTCCCGCATGATCGTCGACAGGAACCACACGCCGCCGCGCGCCGACTCGTGCGCGACGATCACGACGGACACGGGGATCTCACGCCCGTCGGCGGCGCGAATCGTCGACTCCCCCTCCCACGCTCCGTCGCGGAGCGCGGCGGGCAGGGCGACCTCGGTGAAGTGTCGCCGCGCGCCGGGGGCGAAGAGCTCGGCGAGATCGACGGATGCGGGATCGGCGGCGGCATCCACTCCCACCATGCGGCGCCCCGCCCGATTGATGTACTCCGTCCGGCCGGCCCGCGTCGTGACGCACACGAAATCGGTGGTGGCCTCGAAGGTCGCGACCAGTCGCGCTTGGGCCTCCTCGACCTTTCGCTGGGCGGTGACGTCGCGCAGGATGCTGCGGAGCGCGACGGGGCGTCCGTTTTCCCGCTTCACGTTTGCCCGCACCGCGACGACGATCCGCTGCGCCGATCGCGTCACGCAGACGCCTTCGAATGTTCCGCCCACGTGTGCGGGCTCGCCCGCCGTCCCGTCTCCCCGAAGGAGTCGCTCGCGCATCGCCCGGTACGCCTCGGCGTGGGCCGGGATCACCATCGTCTCGCTCCCTTCCGTGGCCCACTCGTTCCCGCGGTAGCCGAACATCTCGAGCCACGCGTGATTGACGTACAGGAGCCGCCCGTCGGCCGCGGTGATCTCCATCGCGTCGACGGCGTGATCCAGCACGTCCCGAAGCTCGGCCTCGGAGGCCGCCCGCGCGCGCTCGCGCGCGCGGGCGGCCACAGCCAGCCAGATCGTGACGGGGAGGAGCGCCGCCACGATGACGCCGCTCAGAACGAGGATATAAAGCTCCATCACGCTGCACGACGCGACGGCACGGCAAAGGTCACGGTGAGCGCGATGCCGCTGTACTTTACGCGGTGTCATCGCGCCCACCCGTCCTGGATCCCTTCGACGACGCCGCCGCCGCAGGCACCCGTGTCGTGGCGATCCTCGGGCTCGGCGCCGTCACGACGGCGCTGGCGGCGCTCCCCTACAAAGCCTTCGACCTCGACCGGTATTTCG
>PLLD01000019.1 GCA_003141205.1 Gemmatimonadota bacterium | reverse complement strand
CTCTCCGTCTGCTCCGCGGAGACCTTCCATTGCGGCCGACCGACGGTGCCATGCTTTGTCGTGACCACGATGACGCCGTTCGCCGCGTCCGTGCCGTACTCCGTCGAGGCCGCAGGTCCCTTCAGGACGTCGATCGTCTCGATGTCGTTGAAATCCAGATCGTTGAGGCGCGACGGCGACGGGTTGGTGCCGCCATACCCCCCCAGCGACTCGGCCGTGCCGGGAGTGTTGTCCTGCCGAACGCCATCCACGATGATGATCGGATCGCTCTGCAGAAGGAGACTCGACTGCCCGCGGATCCGGATCGCCGGGCCGGAGCCGGTGATACCGCTTTGCTCCATGACCTCGACGCCCGGCGCTCGGGCAGAGATGAGGTCGGTGATGCTGGTGATCGGCGCCGTCGGCGTGATCGAGTCGGCGTTGATCGTTGAAATGACGTTGCCGACTTCATAGCGTCGCTGCTCACCAACCGCCGTTGTCACGATCTCATCAAGCTTGGTCGCCGCCGCCACGAGTGAGAAGTCGAGCGTCGCCGGCTGATCGGCCGTGACTGTCACGTCCTTCGAGATCGCCTGATACCCTACACGCCGAGCGGTCACACGATACGTCCCGGGTGCGACGCCGGCAATCATATACTTGCCGTCCGCGTTCGCCGTCGTACTGAATGTCGTCCCGTCAACTCGGACCGTTACCTCCGACAGCGGCGTCCTGAGCCCGCTATCAGTCACCCGCCCCTCGATGCTCCCGGCCCCCTGCTGCCGCTTGGCGATCGGCGCGCTCGTCCGCGGCACCAGCACCAGCATCGTCCCGTCCCGGTACAACTGCACGTCGATCCCCATCCCGTTGAGCAGCTCGAAGAGCGCCGCCCCCACTGTGATGTGGCTTACGCTCATCGACACAGTCCTGTCCAGCGACACCAACTCCTGGCTGGAGCCAAAGTGCAGGCCGGTCTGCTTCGCGATCTGCCCCAGCGCCGCAGAGAGCGGCACCTGATCGAACTCCAGCGTCACCCGTCGCTGGAACGCCGGCGCATCGCGTGCATCAACCGACGGCGAGTTAGGAGTAGGCGCCGATACGAACCGCGGCCCCGCGACGGCCAGCAGCACCGGATGCGGCGGAGTCGAGTCCTGCGCACTGGCCAGCGGCGCGCAGATCGTGGCTGCGGCGACCAGCGCGATACGACGATAGAATGACATTGTCATGGATTGGCCGCCGTCGAGCTCGCGGCGACGAAGGTGTAGGTGGCGCCCTCCCGCACGACGCGGGCACCAACCGCCAGGGCGACAACATCCAGAGCCGCAGCGAGCGACTGGCGCTCGAGCGTGATCGACACGTGGCGTGCGCGCACCGTCGGATCGCCGACTGCGATCGCGACGCCATACCACCGCGCCAGTTCGGTGGCCACGGCTGGGAGCGACGCCTCGTCGAACGTGAGACGCCCCGAGGTCCAGCCGAAATAGGCGTCTACATCGACGCCATGCCGGACCGCGACCGCCGTGCCCGCAATCGTCGCCATATCGCCCGCGCGCAACGCCTGTTCCTTTGGGATCCCCCCGTCTTGCGCGGGCCGGTCGTGGGCGGCCCCTGACACACCAACCTCCCCTTCGGCCACGACCACCCGCACCGCGGACTCGTCCGCATAGCGCCGCACATCGAATCGCGTCCCAATGTCTGTCGCCAGCACATCCCCCGCGCGCACCGCGAACGGATGCTGCGCATCATGCGCCACGACGAATGTCGCTTCACCCTCGAGCGCCACGTCGCGCCGCGGGGTCCCATAGTCGGCCGCGAGCTGGAGCCGGCTCGCCGGCGCGAGCGTGAACTCGGTCCCATCGGCGAGCCGGATCGTTTCGGATTGGCCGGGCGCCGTGACATACTCTCGCCCGCCGGGCCTTCCGTGCAATCTGTGTCCGACGATCCCGACCGCGTATCCGAGAACGAGCGCTCCGATCGCCGTCGCCGCTATCGCGCCGCCAAGCGGCCCCGCAACCCACCGAGCGGACCACCCGTGCTCGAAACGATCCGCTCTCCCAATCGCCCGCAGGCGCCCGGGTGTCGTGCGCCGCGCATGCAGGCGCGAGCGAACCGTATTCCAAGCCGCATCCGGATCACCCTGCGCGGGGGCTTCCCCCGATGCCTCCCACACCTCGCGCATCGCGTACGCCGCCATCCGCCGAGCGGGATCGGCGTCCAGCCACGCCTCAATGGCGGCTGACTCGGATGGATCGCACTCGCCCGCCCAATACTGGGCCAGGCGAATCCATTCCATGTCGTCCAGGGGACCGGGTGTCGAATCGAAGGGCATCTATCCCGGTGACACCCGAACCCGGGGGGAGTATTAGGTCGCGCCGGAACGCCCTATGGCTTTACCAGAAACAGGACGATCGCGAGAAACGGGGAGAGGTGCCGGCGGAGCAGGCGTAACGCGTTCCCCATCTGCGCTTTCACAGTGTTAGTGGAGATCCCCATGACCGTGGCGATCTCGTCGTACCCCAGCCCATGCCGCCGGCTCAGCGTATACACCTCGCGACATCGCTCCGGCAGACGCTCGATCGCCAGCCCCACCGCAACCACGAGCTCGCCACCGACGACTCGGCTGCTCGCATCCGCCGCCCACTCGTCGATCGCGATCTCCGCATCCCCGCGCGCTTCCACTCGCGCACGCCACCGCGCCTCCACCCGCGCGTGCCGCAACGTGTTGAGCGCCGCGTTCCGCACCGCCTGATACAGGTACGTCCGCGCCGACCCGCGCAGTTGCTCCCCCCAGAAGGCGCGCTGGTCCCAAAGCCGGACAAAGAGATCCGCGACCAGGTCCTCTGCCGCATCCTCTGAATGCACGAGCCGCGCGGCGAATGCGCGCAGCCCACGATAGTACGCGCGAAACAGCCGCTCGAACGCCTGCTCGTCCCCTGCTCGGATGCGTGCAAGGAGCGCCTGCTCCTCGGCAAGGTCCAGCGGCTCGGCAGATGCCGGCTCGGCGCCGCTGACCTGAAGGGACGCGCGGCGCGGGGGGTGTGCGCCCATTAGACCATGTTGGTAAGTCGCGGTGTTTCGCGCAAGGGCGAATTTGTCATGATTGCAGCGCAATCATGAACGGCCACTGCGTACACCGCCACTGTCATTGCGAGCCCGCAGAGCGGGCAAAGCAATCTCCCCGTTAATCGCAACGATGCTCATCTCCAGCCCGATCGAGGATCGATACAGATGACGTTCCGCTGACGCCCGCGCGCGACGCTCCTGCTATGGCGACCACGGCGCAGCGAGATATCGCTAGCGCGCGGCACCCGGCGCTCAGGGGCGGAGGGTGGCAGACGGCTAGCCGGCGGGAACAGCCCCCTTGCCCGCCATTTCACCATATGTCAAATTACGGAGGTGTCCACCCATGGCTCGGTGGTCTGCGTTGGTGGTGGCTGCTATCCGAGATCGGGTGGCCGAGGGGCGCGTACGATTCACCCTCAAGGCTTTGGAGGAGCTCGCCGCACTGGAGGCGGGACTCGACGAGACCGACGTGTGCGACGTGCTCGCCCGGCTGACGGCGACGGACGCCGTGGCACGGCTTCGGTCGGCGTCGACGCGGGAATGGTTGTACGTATTCAAGCCGCATGTCGGTGCAACGGTGGTCTATCTCAAGCTGATCGTTCGGGTTTCCTGCATTGTGATTTCCTGCCATGACGACAACGCGACGTAAGCAGACGGCCAAGACTAAATCCCGAATCGCCACGGCCCAACGCGCTGACGATACGTGCCCGGCCTGCGGGACGCCCGCGGTCGCGGTGCGCGGGACGCTGCACTATCCGGTGAATGGGGCACGCGTGGCTGTCCCTGGTATCCGATATCATCGCTGCCCGCGAGGTCATGACCCGGTGCTCGATCTCGATCAGGCCCGTCATCTGCGTGAGACAGCGCTCGCTCGCTATCGCGCACGGTATGGTCTGCTCTCGACCGCCGAGATTCGCGCGATCCGCACCGACCTGGGTCTGACGCAAGGGGCTTTGGCGGCCATGCTCCAGTTGGGCGGGAATACCGTGTCGCGGTGGGAAGCGGGGCGCAATGTACAGACGGCGGCCATGGATCTGCTCCTGCGTCTGCTGCGCGACGTTCCGGGGAGTCTCGAATACCTGCGCCGGCGCGCCGCATAGCGCACCTACGCCGTGGGTGTTCCACCACGAGCGCACGGCGCTCCGATATACGGCCCGCTCTCCGGTTCAGACTTTGCACGAGGGCTTCCGTCGCACGGCCCAACGAGCGAAACTTCCACCCGGCCTGCACACCCCTTGGAGCGGTGGCCGAGAGGCTGAAGGCGACGGTTTGCTAAACCGTTATAGGGTCTTATAGCCCTATCGAGGGTTCGAATCCCTCCCGCTCCGTTCCAATAGTCGGTGCCCGGGTCCGCGTCGAGCGGGCCCGTTGCGTTTCCTCCTTCGCTTCTCCCGTCACACTCAGCATGGCCGATCCGCACGCCGCAGCCGAGCCGTCCGCTCCGTCGGGATCCCCTCCCCCGCGGCCGCGCCTGCGCTTCGCCCCCTCCCCCACCGGATTCCTCCACGTCGGCGGCGCCCGCACCGCCCTCTTCAACTGGCTCTACGCACGCCACTTCGATGGCGATTTCCTCCTGCGCATCGAGGACACCGACCGCGCGCGCAGCACCGACGAGGCCACCCGCGCGATCTTCGAAGGGCTCGAGTGGCTGGGATTGTCCTGGACCGAGGAGGTCGTCTACCAGGGCGCGCACCTCGAGCGCCACCAGCACGACGCCCAGCGCCTCGTCGACAGCGGCGCCGCCTACCGCGACGACGCCGGCATCATCCGCTTCCGAGTGACCGACCACGATGGCGAGACGACGTGGACGGACCTCGTGCACGGCCGGATCGCCTTCCCGAACAAGGACATCGAGGATTTCGCCATCCTGCGCTCCGATGCCACACCGCTCTACAACATGGCGGTCGTATCGGACGACATCGCGATGGCGATCACGCTCGTCATGCGCGGCGACGACCACATCTCGAACACACCCAAGCAGATCCTGCTCTACCGCGCCCTCGGCGCCCCGCTCCCCACCTTCGCCCATCTGCCAATGATCCACGGCATTGATGGCAAGAAGCTGAGCAAACGGCACGGGGCGACCGCCGTCGGCGACTACAAGGAGTTGGGGATCCTCCCCGGCGCGATGGTGAACTTCCTCGCGCTCCTCGGCTGGTCCCCAGGCGGGGACCGCGAGATCATGACGCTGGCCGAGCTCATCGGGCTGTTCGAGCCGGACGGGCTGCTGCGCAAGGCCGCCGTGTTCGACCCGGCCAAGCTGGAGTGGATGAACGGACAGCACCTCTCGCGCACACCACTCGTGGAACTGCTCCCCCATATCACACACGCGATCGTGGCGGCAGACCTCGCGACCTCGGCCGACCTCACCGCCCGCGCCGACTGGTACGCCGCGCTCGTGGACGTTCTCCGCGTGCGCTCGCGCACCATTACCGACCTCGTCCGGCAGGCCGCGCCGTTCTTCTCCGATACGATCGCGTATGACCCTCCCGCGGTGGCGAAAGCATGGGCGGATCGCGCGGGAACGAGCGACCTCCTCCGCGCCAGTCACGCGGCCCTCCGGCGCGGTACCGACTGGACCCCGGCCACGCTGGAAGCGACGCTCCGCGCGTTGGCCGAGGAGCGGGGGATCGCCGCCGGCAAGCTGTTTCAGCCGCTTCGGGTCGCGCTGACCGGCCTGGCCGTGAGTCCGGGAATCTTCGAGGTGCTGCAACTCCTTGGTCGCGAGCGGTCGCTGGCGCGCATCGAGGCGGCCGTTAAGATCCTCTCCGACGACCCGGCGGGTTAGTTGACCGCCCGGGCGCCAGATCCTATGATTGCCCGGAACAGCTCCGAACCGACCGAGGTCGCATGGCTGAGCCCCTCACTCCGATCGAGCGGCGCGTCTACCATTTCCTGCTCGACTTCCTCGCGGAGCATTCGTATCAACCCAGCATTCGCGAGATCGGCAAGCGGTTCCGCATCAAGTCCACGAAAACCGTGTCGGACATTCTCGGGATCCTGGCCGAGAAGGGGTACATCGAACGGGATCCGTCCCGCTCGCGGGGCGTCCGGATCCTCGGATACGTGGCGCCGGTGCGCACGCAACCGGTCCCGATCTATCGCGAGATCGCCCCGAGCGAGCCGGCGCTCACCAGCGAGCTGCGCGAAGGCTACCTGACGCTCGACCGCCGCTTCCTGCCGAACGACGAAGTCTTCATCCTGCGGATCTCGGGCGACAGCATGGCGGAGCGCGGCATCTTCGACAACGACCTCGTGCTCGTCAATCCATCGACCCGCGCCCTCGACGGCCAGGTCGTCGCGGCCCGGCTCGGTCCCCACGCCACGGTGAAGACGCTCACGCACCGGGGTGCGACCATCGTGCTCGAACCGGCGAATTCGGCGGAGCGCGAGACCGTCGTGGGTCCGAACGACAACTTCGCGGTGCTGGGAGTCGTGTGCGGTCTGTTCCGGCCGATGTTCGATGCCGACGCGGACGGCGGACGGCTGGAGCACGACGATACGCTGGGAACGGACGAAGAGCCCGACGCGGCAGCCTAGCCGCGGGGGCCGGCAGGGAGCCGGCAGGGAGCCGGGCGCTACTGCGTCCCGCCGTCCTTGGCGATCGTCTGGGGCGCGTTCTGTTGTGGCTGTTGCGGGGGCTGCTGGTCCTTCTGCTCCTGCTGGTGCTTGCGCTCGAGATCCATTCGCTCGCGCAGCTTCCGGACCGCGGTATGAAACGCGTCCTCATCCATCCCGCGCTGCGCCTGCGACATGATCTCGTCGTGCCGCACGCCGTACAACTGCTCCGCGGCGCCGGCCATCGGATTTCCCTGCACGCGATTCAGGGGAAGGAGCGCCAATACCGCGTTCGGAATCGAGATCGGCCCGAGATGGATGTATTGCTGGTCGATTCCGTACTTCTTCCCGTCGTGCATGAAGGTCCAGTCGCCGGGCTTGCGCCCCGCCACGAGCGCCATGGAATCGTTGTGCGCGCCGATCTCCGCCACCATGAGACTATCGACACGCTCCCGGGTCGATTTCGGGGCCGACACCATCGGGGCGGATGCGACCCAGACACGCGGATCGTGATATTCGGGGCGCACCCCCTCCGCGGGTCCGCCCGTGCCGACCACAGGTCCGGATCCACCGGCGAGATCGGCCGCGGGCGCCGGGGACGGCGGCGGAGCGGGAACGACGGTGGGCACGGCCATTGGCGCGATGAGGGGCGGCGTCGGAGTCTTAGACACGGGTCGCCCGTCCCCGCCACTGCGCCCCGGATTGGTCTCCCCCCCCGTCTTCGGCAGCGCGAGAAAGCTGATCCGCTCCACCGGTATCGACGCGATGTGGTTACGCTGAAACCAGCGTACGAACGGAAGCGGAAGCAGCAGGACGCGCACGAGAGCGACGCCCAGCACGATGTGCAGGGCGACGGAAACGCCGACCGCGCGCGATCGGCCGCGACCGCTATCCGACGGGTTCCGCACAGGCAGTGAGAACGCGACCCGCGCGGCGCGCGGCTTCCTGGATCCGTTCGGGCGACGTAATGAACGACACGCGCGCAAACCCCTCCCCGCCGGCGCCGAACGCGGAGCCCGGCACGAGGATGACCCCCTCCTCCTCCATCAGCCGCTCGGTGAACGTCGCACTCGGCACCCCCTCCGGCAGCTCGAGCCAGAGATACATCGTCGCCTGCGGGGTCGCGCAGGGGAACCCCGCCTCACGGAACGCCGACACCGCGGCGTCCCGCCGAGCCCGAAAGACCGCGACATTCGCGGGGACGAAGGTGGCCCAGCTCTCGAGCGCGGCGACGCCGGCGGCCTGGATCGCCATGAACGGCCCCGTATCCACGAATGACTTGACCCGCGCGAGCACCCCGGCGATTTCCGGTCGCGCGACGGCCCACCCGCACCGCCACCCGGTCATGTTGTAGGTCTTCGACAGGGAATGGAACTCGATCGCGACCTCGCGCGCCCCGTCGATCTCGAACACACTCGGCGCAACGTAGCCATCGAAACAGAGCTCCGAATACGCGTTGTCGAACACCAGCAGGATGTCGAGCTCGCGGCACCGCGCGACGACATCCTCGAGATAGGAACGCGGCGCGATGGCGGAGGTCGGGTTGTTCGGATAATTGAGATACAGGATCTTCGTCCGGCGTAGCACATCCGTTGGCACATCGTCGAGATCGACCAGGAAGCTCGTCCGGGGCCGCAGCGGATAGATGTGGGGCGTGGCCCCGCTGAGCAGCGTTCCGCCCACGTACGCCAGGTATCCAGGCTCCGGGATGATCGCGACATCGCGCCGCTCCAGGTATCCGAGCGCGAGGTGCGATAACCCCTCTTTCGATCCGATGAGGGGAACGATCTCCCGCAACGGGTCGAACGCGAGACCGAAGCGCTGCTGCATCCACACCGCGACCGCCTCGCGGTACGCAACGAGGCCGAGGCCGAAGCCGTACCGGCCCATGGCCGGCGTGCGGGCGGCGCGTTCGAGCGCGTCGACGGCCGCGGCGGGCGGTGCCAGATCCGCGTCGCCCGCTCCGAGATCGATGACGTCCACCCCACGTGCGATCAATTCCCGCTTTTTCTGCGGGATCGCCGCCAAGAGATAGGGCGGGAGGGTTTCGAGTCGGGGGGCCGGTCTGGGCATGGCGGGTTACTCGGCGTCGATCACGGGGTTCCGGACACGGCTCACCACGCCGCGGGGCCCGCTGATTTCGACTTCCACCGTGTCACCCCGGGCGAGCTTGCCCACGCCAGCAGGGGTCCCCGTCGCAATCAGGTCGCCCGGCTCCAGCGTCATGACCCTCGAAATGAAGGCGATGAGCCGGGGAATCGCAAATACCATGAGGCCGGCCGTCACGCGCTGTCGCTCGGTGCCATTGACGCGCGTCACGAGGGTGAGCGCATCCCACGCGGCATGGTACGGCCGCTCCTCGCCAACCGGCAAAAACGTGTCGAACCCCTTGGCACGCGTCCATTGGCCATCACGATGCTGCAGGTCCCGGGCCGTGACATCGTTCACGGCGATCACTCCGCGGATCACGTGACGCGCATCGTCTTCACTGGCGTGCCGCGTCCGGATGCCGATCACGAGCCCGATCTCCCCTTCGAACTCGACCTGGTTGGAATCCGGAGGGAGAACGATCTCCGCGCCATCCGAGATGAGCGCGGTCGGTGGCTTGAGGAAGATCAACGGCTCACTGGGCACGTCGGTGTCCAGCTCGGTCGCGTGCGCGCGATAGTTCTTACCGACGCCGATGATCTTGCGCGGACGCAACAGTGGTGCGGAGCTCATGAGGGGCCCGAGGGGAAGGAGGGGTTTCAGGTCTTGAGCGGCTTTCGCTTGGCGGCCGGGAACAGCACGTTGTTGAGGATCAGCCGGTATCCAGGGGAGTTCGGGTGCAGCGCCAGATCCGTCGAGGGGTTGCCGACGGCGTGTTGCGCATCCTCGGGATCGTGCCCTCCCAAGAAGGTCCATGATCCCTTGCCGTAGTCTCCGTGAATGTACTTCACCCACGGAGCACCCTCCTCGTCGGCCAGAACAACATCGGTCGGCTTCAGCGTCGTCCGCGTAAAACTCGTCGTGACCCCGTAGAAATCGGGAATCACCGTGCGATGGTCCTGCACGAGCATCGAGGCAACCGGATCGAACTTCGCGGAAAAGTCGAACAGCTTGAACACCCCGAGCGGCTGCCGTCGCGATGGGACGTTCACCTGATGCCCATCGATGTCGCTCATCGATGTCACGCTAGACGACTTCTCGAGATGCGCGTTCCGAAACGCGAATGTCCGCGTCCAATCGAGCTTGGCGTCCGCGTCAGGGTCCATCGGCGTGCCATCCGAGAATGGCCCCGCGATGTCGACCGCGCGCGCCGCGATCGCCAGATCGAGCGTTTCCGTCGCGCCGCACATCGCGAACAGGAATCCCCCCGCATCGACGTATTGCCGAATCTTCTCCGCGACCGCCTTCTTGAGATCCGGGACCGTCGCGAAGCCGCGCCGCTTCGCCGTCGCCATGTCGCGCGAAACCTGCTCGAGGAACCACGGGGCTCCCCGAAAGTTGATGTACAGCTTGTTGAACTGTCCCGTGAAATCCTCGTGATGCAGATGCAGCCACTCGTACTTCGACAGATCGCCGTCGAGCACCTCATCGTCCCAGACGGTCGTGAACGGGATCCCGGCGTACGTCAGGGCCAGCGTCACCGCGTCGTCCCAGGGCGGCGATTTCGGAGGCGCGTAGATGGCAATCGCGGGCGCTTTCTCGAGGGGGATCGCATCCATGTTCCCCTGCGCCATAGCGCCACGCACGTCGGCGAGTGCCGCGTCATCGATCCGCTGCGCGGTCACGCCGGCGAGCGCCGTCTCGCGCCGAAGCTCGGGGGTGTCCGGCAACAGGAAGGATCCGCCCCGATAGTTGAGGAACCACTCTCCCTTCATCCCGGCCTTGAGCGCGTTGTACATGATGCCGTACGCCTTGAGATGATTCCCCTGATCGTCGTCCATCGGGAGCAGGAGGTGCTGCGCCACGGCGGGATGCGAGCGACCGGCCACCAGCGCCGCAACCGCAACGGCACACGCGATGCGGCGCCCGATCCCCGTTCGCACGACTCGCATCGCCCTACGCCGCAGCCTTGACGAGATCGAGCTCGCGCCGCGCCTGCGTCGCGAGCGCGCTCGTGGGATACGTCAGCAGCAGGTGCTGCCAGCGCTCGATCGCGCCCGCGACATCGGACCCGCGCTTGAGGGCGCGCCCCCACTCGAGATCGGCTTCCGGGGCCTCCGGCGCCGCGGCGTACCCCTCGACCACCCGACGCCACAGCGGAACGGCGAGCGCGTCCTCGTGTCGCGCGACGTGCAGTCGGGCCGCGGTGGCCAACAGGAGCGGGGCCGCGTCGGCCAGGGCCGCGCTGGTCGCCGCGGCCGCGAACGCGTCGGCGGCGCGCGCCGAGTCGCCGCGCGACAGCAGCATGAAGGCCTGACCGACGATGGGCGCGCTGTCGGCATGCGTACGGACGAGAAGGGCCATTGCCGTCACGACATCCGGCGCGTCTCCGCTGGCGGTCTCCAGCGCGCGCCGGGCACCCGCCAAATCCCCGGCGTACAGCGCGAGCCATCCCGCGATCGCCGTGTCATCCGCCAGCCCGAAGCGTCGCACGGCGTCGCGCGCGCGCGTGACGTCGCCCGCGCGGGCGTACGCCAACGCGACCGCCCGTCCCAGCTCCGCCCACAGCGCGCTCGACCGATCGGCGGGCGCGGCCGATAGAAGCCGATCCGCCTCCTCCGGGCGACCCAGCCGGCACAATGCGCGGACCCGCACCGCCACGACCGGCGCCGCAGGATCGAGCGCCGCGGCGCGATCGGCCAGCGCCATGGCGCCCGTCGCATCACCACCCTCCAGGGCCGCACCCGCGGCCCGGAGCGCCAACGCCGCGCCCGGCCGGACCTGGAGGGCGGCGGCGAGTGCATCACGAGCGACGAGCGGTGCTCCGGCATCGGCCGCACCCGTCGCGAACTCGACCCACGCGGACACCGCCGCCGCGGTCGGCGGCAGGGTTTCCAACGCGCTCCAGCCCGCGCGCGGCGATCCCCACTCCGTCTCGAGCTGCGCGAGTGCGAGCCGCGCGCTGGCGGAGACGGGCGCCGCAAGGAAGCTTTGCCGCACGCCGGGTCGCGCCTCGCTCGACGCGCCCCGCAACGTGTTGGCCGCCGCGCCACTCAGATTCGGCGCGTCATCCAGGATGTGCCGCCATGCGCGAGCCGAGACCTCCCACGCACCGCGCTCGGCGGCATTGTAGGCCGTGTCGAGGGCTTCCTCCTGCTGCGCGCGCACGGGCCGGGGCCCCACGCCACCTGCCGCGACAAGCGCGGCGGCGAGGAGACCGACAGATACACGACCAGATACACGGCGCGCTCGACCGCCGCGGCTACGGCCCATGCGCGCCGCCCACCGCGTCCGGCGCCGCGTTGATGCGCTTGAAATAATCCAGCACGATCTGGCGCTCATCCGCCGCGAGGGGACGCAACTCCGCCCAGGTGGGCTCGGCGAATCGCTCGGCGCTCGCCCCGCGCGCCACGGTCGTCGGAGGGATGAACGGCTCGCGCCCCGTGGCCGCCTGGGCAACGCGCTTGCCCGAGCTGTCCTGTTCATCCTTCTCCAGCGTGTGACCCGCGTCGAGCAGCCGGTGATACAGGCGCTCCTGCCGGACGATAGTAGCCCGGTCGAGGCCCGAATGCTCCAGCGCGTCCGCGATCTGCCGCGCTTCGCGCGCGAGCGCATCGGCATTGGAGCCCCCCCCCGCCGCGCCCGATTCCCCCCCCTCTCCCCCGCCCTGACCCATGCGATCCAGGGACTGGGCCAGGCGGCGCTCCCCGTCCGCCAACGATCGCGCGGCCCCCTGCGCCGCCGATCCGTGCGACCCGCCCGGCAGCATCGAGAGTCCATCCGCCTGCGAGTTGAGCTGTCCCTGCTGCTGCGCGAGCTGCTGCATCTGCTGGAGCATCTCGGCCAGCCCCGACGCCGACGCTGCGCCCGCGGCGCGCGCGCGGTCGCGTGCCAGCGCG
>PLLD01000052.1 GCA_003141205.1 Gemmatimonadota bacterium | reverse complement strand
CGGCGTGGCCCTTGAACGCGTGATCGAGCGCACGTCCACGAGCAGCGTAGCGTCAACCTGTCGCAGTAGGGTCACGAATTCGGCGAGCGTTCGGGTGGAGTGGCCGAATTCGTGACCCTACTGCGACAGGTTGACGCTACGCTGCTCGTGGACGTGCGCTCGATCCCGCGCTCGCGAACGACGCCGCAGTTCAACGGCGACACGCTGCCGGACTCGCTCGCGGCGGAGGGCATCGGCTACCGGCATCTGCGCGCGCTCGGCGGACGACGGCATCGTCGCAAGAGCGCGCCACGCTCACTCAACACGTACTGGCGCATTGCGGCGTTCGGGAATTACGCCGACTACGCCGAGACCGCCGAATTCCGCACCGGGCTGAATGCGCTGCGCGAGCTCGCGCGCGATGACCGATGCGCTATCATGTGCGCCGAAGCGGTGTGGTGGCGCTGTCATCGCCGGATCATCACCGACTACCTGTTGGCGGGCGGCGCGCGCGTCGAGCACATCATGGGACGGGGTCAAGTCGTTCCGGCGACGTTCACGCCGGTTGCGCGCGTCATGGCCGATGGGACGCTTCGCTATGCTGCGCCGGAGGACGCCGAGGCGATCGCGAGTGGCGAGTGAGCAATCGCTCGAGCACCATGACATCGCTGATGGCCGCCGCCTTCGACGCATACACGAGCGTCACGCGACCTCGCTTCGCCCGTCGCGCCAGATCGTCGAGGACGGCTTTGGCGACCGGCGCACGCAGCTCCCGCGTATATCGCCGTCGAAACTCCGGCCACTTGGAGGGATCGTGCCCGTACCATTTGCGCAGTTCGCGAGACGGCGCGACGTCCTTGTCCCACGCGTCGAGGCGCGCCTTCAGTTTTGATACGCCGCGCGGCCAGAGCCGGTCGATCAATATGCGATAGCCATCCGCCGCGGCGACTGGCTCGTAGGCGCGCTTCAGTCGGATCATACGGTCGCGGGCGGCCGCGATTCGGCGCCAGCTGGCACGTGCGGCTTCGGCTGGTACGGCCCCGGCACGGTGCGGAACGCAATGCTGAGTCGGTTCCAGCCGTTGATCGCGATGAGCGCAAGCGTCAGGTCCACGAGCTCCTTTTCCGATAAGTGCCGCCGCGCCTCCTGGTACAACTCGTCCGGCACAGGTCCGCGGCTGATCAGCGTTACCGCCTCAGCCCAGGCGAGCGCGGCCCGCTCCCGATCCGTGTAGAACGGGGTCTCGCGCCACGCCGACAGGGCGTAGAGCCGCTGCTCGGTCTCACCGCCCGCGCGAGCGTCTTTCGTATGCATATCGATGCAGTAGGCGCAGCCGTTGAGCTGGGACGCACGGGTCTTGACCAAATCGAGGAGGCCGGCCCCGAGTCCGGAGCGCCGCACGTATGCCTCGATCCCGCTCAGCGCCCGGACCCCCTCGGGCGCAACGGTGCTGTAGTTGATGCGCTCATCCATCGTCGGCGCCCTCATCCTTTGTAGGTGACGACCTTCCCCCACAGGTCGGCCGTGCCCCAGATCCCGGCCCGCAGGCATTCGAGTTGGACGATCTGGCTGTGGTCCACGAACAGATTCACCTCGGGCCCGTAATTCTTTACGTACCATGCGAACACGTCCGGGTCGGCCGCCTCGAACATCACGTGCTCGAGCCCGAGGGCGGCCACGATCCGCGCCGGCACGTCGGTGCGCCACCGTTTCACGTTCTCGGTGATTCCCTCGGATTCGATCATGATCAGATAGGCGCCCGCATCGAGGAACCGCCGCGCCAGCTGGATCGCCCAATCGGCGTCACGCGTGCCCTCCTGCTCGAGCTCCGCCGCGCGCGTGGCGCCGCCGGCGCCGAACTCTGGATGCCAACTTCGGGCTTGGCCTTGAGCCCCGCCTGCTGGACGCGCTCGACGAGCCGCAGCCAGTCATCGGCCGGCCGGGTGATGAAGCCGCTCGAAATCTCGATGATATCGAAGCCGAGGTCGCGACACTCCCGGATATAGCGGTTCACGGCCTCGGATCCTTGCGTGAGGACGCGCTCGATGAACCCGCCGGTGGAGACGGCCACCTCGCGGCGGTGAGAGAGATCGATGAGCTCGGTGAGCGGGCGTCGGGGCATCAGGGTGAACAAGCCGCCGGCGAACTTCTGCGAATCGACGTAGGTGCCCCATCGTCTCGAGCACGTCGGCGAGATACCGAGGGCCCATAGCGCTGTAGTACGGGCCCCGGATTTCGGTGAGACCCTCGTGGCGGGGCTTGGCGCTTCGTGGGTTGGTTCGCAGGAAGTCGAATCCCCGCTCGATCTCGATCTTCGCGCTGGCCTTGGGTGGGATTGCGGTCGTCATCAAGTCGCCTCCGTTGCGGCCGTCGCGGCCCGGGGGAGCCGCACGGCCGCGAGTAGGCTCGTCAGGTCAGGCACGCGGAACAGCTCCAATTCCGCCACGGTAGCTGCGATTCGGTCCCGCAGTGAGGGCGTCGTATACGGTACGCCGAGTCGCTCGAACTTTTCACGCGCGGCCTCCCACGTCCGGCCGCGCGTGAGAAAGCCGGGGTAGTCCGCGAGTTCCTCAGTGAGCACTCGACCATCGCGTAGGGTCACCCGCACGCGACATGGCATTTCGGCTGGGAAACGGCGCGAGAACCCGTCATCGGGGCGCACCGCTACACGGAGCAGCAGGGCCTGCACGTCATCACTGCGAATGCGCGCGGGCCGGTACTGCGCCGGCATGACCTCACCGTCGAGGAGAGCCACTGCTACGAGATAGGGGAGGCTGTGGTCGGCCTCCTCCTTCGTGCGGACGACCGTCTTGTCTCCCTCCTCACCGCCGCCAATGATGCGATAGGCTACGTCGAAGACATCGAGTTCCACACGCTCGACATCAGCCGCCGAGAACTGCTCGCGCGCGCGCAACTCCAGGACGGCTTCGAGCGCGCTTTGCGAGTGGATTTCGGCGTTGTACTTTTTCAGGATTGTGCACGTGACCCGCTCGAGGTCCTCGGCCTCCCAATTCAACTCGAAATAGCCGGCGACCGCGTCCATGAATCCTTTCTCACCCTCGAACACCTCGAGGGGACCAGTGATGCCGCGGCGCGCGAGGAACGTCGTCCGAGTGGCAGCCCCAGCGACGTTGGGATAAGCGAGGCCTTTCCAGTGCGACAGCGCACCGGTGCGGGTAACGCGGAGCGCGTTGAATGCGGTGCCAGCGATCGCGATCGCATGGGCCGTGCAGGTGGGATCGAGCCCGAGCGCCCGCGCGACACCGGCGGCGACCGCGTACGCGCCCTGCGTGACGTGGTCGAAGCCCGCATCGCGCACCGGGGCCACGTCGCTCAGCCGGCACTGCACCTGGTAGGCCAAGGCGAGCGCGGCGAGGAAGTCGCGTCCCGAGGCGCCGGCGTATTCCGCCGCGGCGAGTACGGCCCCGAAGTTATCGCTGGGGTGACACGTCTCGCCCGTCGCGAGGTAGCTGTCGTTGAAGTCGAGATAGCGGACGAGCGCCGAGTTGTAAAAGGCCGCCCGATCCGGCGTAGCTGAACCGCCGCCGATCAGCGAGCACGGCCCGGAGCCGTCGAACTCTTCCACCTGGGCGCGCACGAGCCGCACCGGGTCTCCGTCGAGGGCGCCGATTGCGCACGCCAGGGTGTCGAGCACGCGGATTTTGAGCTGCTCGCACGCAGCTTCCGACAGGTCGTCATACGACGCACGGGCGGCAAAGTGTCCCAGCCGCTCGGCGAGCGTCATAGCGCCCGAGCCCGTTCGCATCTCAGCTCACGGCCCCGCCGGAGGAACCCAGCGCTCGGCGAAGATTGGGGCGATGGTCGGGAAGGTTTGACCGGCGATAAACGGTCTCGCCGACGGCATGGCGGGGTCGATGTACCGGGTGTCGACTTGGCGTACGACGGCGGAGCGCTGGACGAGCGTGCTGACCCGCTTGTACGGGCTGCTGGGCGCCGCGTTGCGCTGGGCCGCCGCGGTGTCGGGGGACGCCAAGCCCAGGCCTGCACCGAACATGCTGGCGAGGGCAGTCAGTGCGAGGCGTATCATGGTTGCATCGCCTCGCGGATGGCGAGGTCCTCTGAGTGGGTTGCGCTACCGGGATTACGGGGACAAGATCGTGGCGGGGCGCGTGGGGCGGCAATGGAACGTTCGTACCCCGTGGAGAGATGCGCGTCCTGCGCGCGGATGCCGGCATGGCGCCCGTGAAGCCGAGGCACGAGAATCCCCTGGGAGGAGGGCGCGAGGAGGCCGATGCTCGAAACGGAGCTGTTCGCGCTGCTCGAGCAGACCGCCGATGCCGCGTACGCGGTCACCGAGCGCGGCGAGATCTGCTCGTGGAACGGGGCTGCTGAGCGGCTGTTCGGCTACCCGGCGAGCGAGGTGCTCCGCCGCAACATCGACGAGGTGCTCGAGGGGCGGGACGCGTTGGGCACCCCGGCGCTCGCGGGCGGCACCGACGCAATGATCCGCCGCTGGGACGGAACGTCCGGCGGGATCCCCGACTTCGACTTGGAGGTCCGCGCCCAATCTGGGGGTTGGATCTGGGTGAACGTCTCGACGATCGTCTTCGACAACGGGCGCACCGGACGCCGGCTCTTCGTGCGGTTGGCGCGCGACATCGGCCAGCGCCGGCGCAACGAGGAGTTGCTCAACCGCATGCTGGAGGTCGCCCGGCAACTCGTTTCGCTCGCCCACAACGCGTCCCATCACGCACCGGTCGAGCCGCTCTCCGAGCAAGAGCGCCGCATCCTCCAGCTCTTCGCCCACGGCACCAACTCCGCAACCATCGCCCGCCAGTTGAAGATTTCCGCCCAGACGTTGCGCAACCACCTCCACCACATCAACCGCAAGCTCCGCACACACAACCGCCTTGAGGCGGTAACCCACGCGCAGCGGCGCGGGTTCATCGACTAGGAGCGCGCCGCGCCCGTCGCTAGCGCCGCCGTGGGCGTTCAGGAGCCGTAGGCCTCCGAGCGAGAGTACCGGCTACCGCCATCGTGACGGGCGTTGATGTGGATGGTACGTGCGTGACATTGACCTGGATAGTGCCACACGACTATCTGTGCTCGCGGGACAGAGCGAGCATTGGTGGGCCGGTCGAGTCCGGTCGGTGCTTGCAGATGACACCTTCACAACGGGGCGGAGCGTATGCGTTGGATCTGGGGAGCAGCGGTCGCAGCCTGTGCCGTGTCACTACCAGGCGCCGCCGTCGCACAGAGCGGGCAGCCCGCTCAGCCCGCACAGGGACAAGCCAGCCACATGTCATCGAGCGATAGCACGGGCCGCATGTCGGACAGCACAGCCCACAAGCAACACCACCGCCGTGCGACGAGCAGCGGCGTTGTCGCTAACGACACCACGAAGAACCAGACACAGTCTGGCATGAAGGACGCATCTGGCAACTCGACTATGGGACGTCGGGTCAAGAGGCTCACCCCAACCCAAGGCCAACCGGTGATGGCGAAGGGCGACACACTGCGGCGGGCCGGCGATGCGCACGCCGGTCGAGAACAAGCAGGCCGACACGCTGGCAACTCGACGAGTATGCCATCGAAGGTGTCGCCCAACGACTCGACGAAGTCCAGGCAGCCGTAACACGCGATCGTCCGTCGTACCCTGAGTCCGATACGCGAACCGAAGCGCGTCACCGGGCTTGCCGCGCGCGGGCGATGAGGTCCCGCGGGGCGAGCGTGTGTTCCTCACCGACGCGAGGCCCGAAGTGTTGATTGCGGGCCTGTCGATTCGCCACCGCAGGCGCGCCCAACCCGTAGGACGAGGGACCGATAGTGGGGGCTAGCCCTCGTTCATCCGTGTCAGACTATGGACATCCTTGACCTTTGGTGCCGTATCGCACCGTTCTATTCAGAGCGGAGCGCTTCGATGAGCACGGACGTGCGCAACCCGTACTATGACGGATACGTGGGAGTGGCGCAGATCCGGAGCTTCCAGATCCGGCCCACGAAATACGTCTCCGCCATATACATCCCGATCGCTCCCCAGCACGTGGGGCGAGCGGCGTCGGTCGGTGCGCTCTTGTTGCCACTCATCGCGGCCGCATGCGCAGGCGCGCCGGCGATTTTCGGCACGCACGGTCTGGCGGCTGACCGTATCGCCCTGCTCGGCTGGGTGTGTACGATCATCTCGTGCGTCGTCCTCGGTATCATCACCATCCTGGTGGTGGTCGCGCTCGTCCGCCGGCGCCCGGCGCGCGCGAGCTCCGCCGATGACCGGATTGAGCATTCGGGACACGCCATCCGCTGGATCGTGATCGGTGGGATCATCGTGCCGGGCGTCACCCTGGTCGTCACGTTCCTCGTCACGCTGGTCATTCAGGCCGAGGTCGCGAACCCACCGCAGCGCCCAGTGGCGACGATTGAAGTGACGGGGCATCGATGGTGGTGGGAAGTGAAGTATCTGGGCGTCGGACCGAGCGGGTCGGTGGTCACGGCAAACGAGATCCATGTGCCGGTGGGCCAGCCGGTGCGATTCGAGCTCGTGTCCGCGGACGTCATTCACAGTTTTTGGGTGCCTCAGCTCGCCGGGAAGACGGATGTCATCCCCGGGTTGCGAAACACCATGTGGATGCAGGCGGACCAACCCGGGGTCTACTGGGGTGAGTGCGCCGAGTATTGCGGGTTGCAACATACGCACATGAACTTTGTCGTCGTCGCGGAGTCGCCCGCCGCCTTCCAGAGCTGGATGGCGCAGCAGCGCCAACCGGCGGCACGGCCGATCGACGCCGCGGATGCCGACGGGCTCGACGTATTCCGCCGGTCAGGATGCGGCACCTGTCATGCCATCCAGGGGACCCAAGCCCAGGGGCGTATCGGTCCGGACCTGACCCATGTCGCGAGCCGGAGCCGGATCGGCGCCGGGACGCTCCCCAACACGCCGGGAAACCTCGCGGGCTGGATCGCCAATGCGCAGGCGCTCAAGCCTGGCAGTGGCATGCCCACCATGACGCTCTCTGCGCGAGACTTGAGAACGCTGCTCGCCTACCTCGAGACCCTGAAGTAGCGACTGGACGCTGCAGGAGGATGCGTGGCTATCACGACCGCGCCGACGGCATCGACCGACCGGCTGACCACGATTTGGGAGACGAGCCCGGGCCTGTATGGCATCTTGGCGAGCGTCGACCACAAGACGATCGGCAAACGGTATCTGGTGACGGCGTTCGTGTTTTTCCTCCTGGGCGGGCTCGAGGCAGCGGTCATGCGCTGGCAACTCACGCGGCCGGACACCCATCTGCTCGCGCCGGAGGTCTACAACCAGCTTTTCACGATGCACGGCGTGACGATGATCTTCCTCTTCGCCTCGCCCATCCTCTCGGGCTTCAGCAACTATCTCTGGCCGCTCATGATCGGCGCGCGGGACATGGCCTTCCCGCGCGTCAATGCGCTGAGCTACTGGACCTTCCTCATGTCGGGGATCTTCCTGTACTCGAGCGTCGTGATCGGCCAGGCGCCGGACGGCGGATGGTTTGCCTACGTGCCGATGACCGAGCAGGCGTATTCGCCGGGGCTCAACATGGACTTCTACGCCCTGGGTATGATCTTCCTCGCGATCTCGACCACGATCGGCGCCATTAATTTCGTCGTCACCTTTTTCAAGCTCCGCGCGCCCGGGATGTCGGTGAATCGCGTCCCCATCATTCTGTGGGGCACGCTCAGCGCATCGATCATGATCGTGTTTGCCGCGCCGGCGCTCACGGCCTCGTGTATCCTCCTGTACTTCGATCGACGGTTTGGGATGCACTTCTTCGACGCCGCCAACGGTGGGCACCCGTTACTCTGGCAGCACCTGTTTTGGATGTTCGGGCATCCCTGGGTCTATATCGTCGTCCTGCCGGCAATCGGGCTCGCGTCCGACATGATTCCGACGTTCGCGCGGCGCCCGCTCGCGGGCTACACGTTCGTCGCCCTCTCGACCATCACGACCGCCATCTTGGGCTTCGGGGTGTGGGTGCACCACATGTTCGCGACAGGACTACCCCAGCTGGCAACGACGTTCTTCAGCGCCGCGAGCATGATGATCACGATTCCCAGCGGCGTGGCCATCCTCGCGTGGATCGCGACGCTCTGGTACGGCCGGCCGGTCCTCAAGACGCCGCTCCTGTTCATGGCTGGCTTCATCGTGCTCTTCGTAATCGGAGGCCTCAACGGCGTGATGACGGCGCCCGTGCCGTTCGACTGGCAGCTCACAGACAGCTATTTCATCGTGGCGCACATCCACTATGTCCTGGTCGGCATCAACGTGTTCCCGGTCTTCGGCGCGTTCTACTACTGGTTACCCAAGATGACCGGCCACATGCTGAGCGAGCGACTGGGACGATGGGTGTTCGCCCTCATGTTCGTCGGGGGCAATCTCGCGTTCTTCCCGATGCACATTGCCGGCATGCTTGGCATGCCGCGCCGCATCTACACATACCAAGCAGGATTGGGTTGGGACACGGTCAACCTGATCACGACTGTCGGCGCGTACGTCTTCGCGGTGGGCGTGGGCCTCTTCCTGGTGGACTTTTTCCGCAGTCTTCGCCACGGCCCCCTGGCGGGGAACAACCCCTGGGATGGCTCGACGTTGGAGTGGTCGGTCTCCTCGCCGCCGCCGTCCTACAATTTCGCCGTCCTTCCCACCGTGCGGAGTCGGTATCCGCTCTGGGAGGACCGCCTCGGCGAGGCGCCGCGCGGCGGCGGCGCCGCGGTACCCGTGCTCGACGATGGTCGGGAAACGTTCGGCACGTCGGCCCTGGATTCCGACCCCGAGGAGGTCCTTCGCATGCCGGACGATTCTCTCTGGCCCGTCCTCGTGTCGCTCGCGCTCTTGATCCTGTTTTATGGACTGCTCTTGAGCCTGTGGTGGATGGCGATCGTGGGTGTCACGGGAGTCATGGTCCTGATGGTGGGCTGGTTCTGGCCCAGCCGCATTCCGACCCGTGAGACAGCGCTCTCGCCAAGGGAGCCGTAATCATGGCCGCGACCGCTCTCTTGGACCGACTCCCCGTCGATCGGGCGGATGCGCGATCTCCGGGTCGATGGGGGATGGTGCTGCTCATCACCACGGAAGCGTCGTTCTTCGCGTATCTCCTCTTCAGCTATTTCTACCTGGCGTCGATGGCTCGCGGCGCCTGGCCCCCCACTGGCGTGCCGGCCCTCCAGCTGGCGCTCCCCAATACAGTAATCCTCATCGTGAGCAGTGGGACGATGTGGTGGGGTGAGGTAGGGATTCGGAACGGGAATCAGGGGCGCCTCCGGCTCGGCTTGCTCGTGACGCTCGTCTTGGGACTCACCTTTCTCACCATCCAAGGCGTCGAATACTCCCGCAAGACATTCACACCGGCATCGAGCGCCTATGGGTCGTTGTTCTTCACGATCACGGGGTTCCATGGCGCACACGTGTTTGCGGGGTTGCTCATGAATGTGGTAATCCAGGTGCGGGCGTGGTTGGGTCACTTCACGGCGAGGCGGCACCTCGCCGTATCGAACATCGCGCTTTATTGGCACTTCGTCGACGTAGTCTGGATCGTCGTGTTCGCATCGCTGTACCTGACGCCGCGTTTGGGTTGAGGTTGGGGACCGCGATGCACCCACGAGAGGAGCGGCCGATGCCGCCACCCGGGGCGCCGCTCGCCGCCAGCGCGAGGATGCACGCGGAGGCGTCGCATCCGGCGCCGAGCCGCCACGCCGTGCACCCGCGCTCGCTCTGGTTCGGCCTCTTCGGCGGACCCGCTTTTTGGAGCGTGCAGCTGCTCGTCAACTACGCAGTGACCGCCCATTTTTGCTACCCGAAGTACCTCCCGCTGTCGGCGCCGACCTACGGCGGCATGTGGGCGATTGCAGTCATGGTGAACGGGCTCACGTTATTGGGGACGCTCGGAGCGGGCGCGACAGCGATCGCCAGCTGGCGTACGGCGCGAGACGAGATGACCGGGCGGCACAACGCGTTGCTGGAAGACGGCACGGGACGCACGCGATTCATGGCCTACGCCGGCATGCTCACCAGTGGCCTGTTTTTGTTCGCCATCATCATGAGCGGCATGTCGTTGTTCATTGTCCCCGCGTGTAGCTATGGCGCCTAGCCCAGCGGAACTCTGGCGGGCATGGACGTTCGAGCCGGCCGTGCTCGTGGGGCTCGCGGGGGCCGCAGTGTGGTACGCCTGGGGCGTCCGCTCCCTATGGCGGGCCGCAGGTCGGGAACGGGGGATCGGAGGAGCGCAGCTGTGGGCGTTTGGCGGCGGCTTGCTCACGCTGGTCGTGGCGCTCGTTTCTCCGCTCGACGCCATGGGCGATGCGCTCTTCTCGGCACACATGACGCAGCACCTCCTGCTCATCCTCGTCGCCGCACCGCTCTTGGTCCTTGGTGAGCCGGTCCTGCCAATGCTGTGGGCTATCCCCACCGCGGCGCGGCGCCGTGGCGCTCGCTGGTGGAGACGCGCGACCGTGCTCCCGGCGATGGCGCACGCGCTCAGCCACCCGAGTGTCGCATGGGTGTTACACGTCGGTGCTCTCCTCTTTTGGCACATCCCCGCGCCGTACGGGTGGACGGTTCGGCATGACGCGGTGCATGCGGTGGAGCACGTAAGCTTTCTTGGCACCGCCATGCTATTCTGGTGGGCGGTGCTGCAACCCACGGGACGGCGACGACTGAGCTACGCCATGAGCGTCCTGTACGTCTCGACAGCGGGGATGCTCATGGGTGCGCTGGGAGCCATCCTGACGTTCGCTCCGTCTCCGTGGTACGTCGCGCACTTGACGACCACCGCGCCCTGGCACGTGACGCCACTCGAGGATCAGCAGCTCGCCGGGGTCATCATGTGGGTGCCGGCCGGTCTCGTGTATTTGGTCGCGGCATCCGTGTTCTTCATGAAGTGGCTTGGACCCGACACTCCGCGCGCGGCGGACCTGCAGCCGATCGAGCGGCCTGTGAGGGCGCACGACATCGGTATGAGGATCGTCGCACGGACCAGGACTTGAACGAGGGACGCGATGAAGCATGGGTGCGATAAGTACGGCGTGCGATCCGCGTGGCGACTGCTCGGAGCGGGACTGCTCGGCTGGTCGCTCGTCACGGGATGCGAGAGCCGCGGAGGCGGGAGTACCGGAGGCGGCAGCACGGGAGGGGGGGAGCCGTACCGGCAGGTCGTCGGCGGTGATCCCGACCGTGGGAAGGTCGCCATCCGCAACTTCGGCTGCGGCGCCTGCCACATGATTCCGGGCGTCGCCGACGCACAGGGGACCGTCGGGCCCCCGCTGTTGTACTTCGGTCGCCGTGTCTTCATCGCGGGCGAGGTGCCGAACACGAGTGCCTTCCTCGTCCAGTGGATCGAGGCGCCGCAATCCATTGAGCCGGCGACCGCCATGCCCAATCTCGGCGTGACCGAGAGCCAGGCGCGTGACATCGCGGCCTACCTTTACACGCTGCGATAGGCACGCGTGTTCCTGCCTGAGTCTCCGGAGGGAGAAATGACGCAGTACCGATTGGTTCATCGGCTGGCCGCCCCGGCCCTCGGGGTCCTCCTCTCTGCGCTCGGCGCTTCCCAGGCGGGAGGGCAGGGGACGGCGGACGGTCAGTGGACGATGCCGGCCAAGGATTACGCTGCGACCCGCTTCAGCGGCCTGGCCCAGATCACCGCAGACAACGTGAAGAATCTTCGTCCGGTCTGGACATTCTCCACGGGCGTCCTCGGTGGCCATGAAGGACAGCCGCTGGTCGTGAACAACACGATGTACGTTGTCACGCCGTGGCCCAACGTCCTCTACGCCTTCGATCTCACACAGGAGGGCTATCCGCTCAAATGGAAGTATCGCCCCGCGGTGGACCCGAACGCCGTCGGCGTGTCCTGTTGCGACGCGGTCAATCGCGGGGCGTTCTACGCGGACGGGAAGATCGTGTACAACCTGCTGGACGGGCACACAGTCGCGATCGATCCGGCGACGGGCAAGCAGCTCTGGAATACGAAAATCGCCGATGTCACGCACGGTGAGACCACCCCCATGGCTCCGTTCATCGTCAAGGACCGGGTCATCGTGGGGCCCTCGGGCGGCGAGTTCGGGATCCACGGCTGGCTGAAAGGTCTCGATCTCAAGACTGGCCGCATCGTCTGGACGGCCTACAATATCGGCCCCGATAGTGAACTGCTGGCTAAGCCGGGGACCTTCAAGCCGTTCTACGACAAGGGCGCGGACTTGGGGCGCACCACCTGGCCGACAGACGTGTGGGAGCATGGTGGGGCGCCGGTGTGGGGATGGATGTCCTATGACCCCGACCTCGACTTGCTGTATTACGGCGTCGGGAACCCGGGGCCGTACAACCCCGAGCAGCGACCGGGGGACAACAAGTGGACTGCGAGTGTGCTTGCCCGTCGGCCGGAGGACGGATCGCTCGTGTGGGCATACCAGTTCACACCGCACGACAGCTGGGATTACGACGCCGTTGCAGAAATGATTCTAGCTGACCTCACGATCAACGGACAGCCGCGCAAGGTCCTCGTCCACTTCGACAAGAATGGCTTTGCCTACACCATGGACCGGGCAACCGGCCAGGTGCTCGTTGCCGAGCCGTTCGTCGATGTCAACTGGGCGAAACGGATTGACCTGACGACCGGGCGCCCGGTGGTCGATTCCAGCAAGCTGACCGGCGCGTCGAAGGGGAACGTCTTGAACATCTGCCCCACGCTTGAGGGCGGGAAGAGTCCGGCGGCGCCCGTGGCCTACTCACCGCGCACCGGATTCTTTTACGTCTCCACGAACAACATGTGTATGGACTACCAGGCCGTGCAGGTGGCGCGTATTGCGGGAACCCCATACATCGGCGCCAACAGCCCGTACCACGCCGGCCTTGGCGGGAACCTGGGGGCCATCATCGCGTGGGACGCGGCGACCGGTCGGAAAGTGTGGGAGACCAAGGAGCGGTACCCGGCGTGGAGCGGCATGTTGGCCACAGGCGGGGATGTCGTGTTCTACGGCACGCTTGACGGGTGGTTCAAGGCGGCCGACGCGAAGACCGGCCGGGTGCTCTGGAAGTTCAAGGTGGGATCCGGCGTGGTCGGGAACCCGATCACGTACACGGGGCCCGACGGGAAGCAGTACGTGGCCGTCTACGCTGGGATCGGCGGCGACTGGTTCCTGCTGTCGGGGGACGTCCGATCGGATGATCCCGCAGACGTACGGGACCCAGCGGCGTTCATCCGGGACCTCGCGCGGCACACGAGTCAAGGTGGCATCGTGTACGTCTTCGCGCTGTGACACGTAGCGCCGTGGGATGGACCTGACTGGCCCGTTGGAGGGAGCGTATGATGCGATCGACACGCGGACTGACCGTGGTGCTGACGATGGGGTCCCTGTTCGTGGGCGCGGCATGTGGCAAAACCACGCCGGCCCGCACGCCCGGCGGGAACATTGTCCAAGTGGACACGCAGAGCGCTGCACCGCCCGCGGTGCGCCATGATGAGCGCGTCTTCGCCGGTGGGAGTGCACCGAGCGCCATCAGCTTCCCGAATCCGTTCGCCGGAGAAGCGATGCCGGCAGCGGAAGGCGCGCAGCTCTTTCCCGCAAACAACTGTGACGGGTGTCACGGGGGTGGGGCGGTGGGGTGGGTCGGGCCGAGCCTGACGGCTGGCCGCTGGCGCTTCGGCGGCGCTGACGCGGAGATCTTTCAATCGATCTACTATGGCCGGCCCCACGGCATGCCGGCGTACGGCGGCCTGCTCCCGCCCGATATGATCTGGAAGCTGGTGACCTACATCAAATCGCTGCCGCCCCCCAAGGATGTGCCGACGGAGTCGTGGTGAGCCAACCATCAGCTCGAGCGCTAGCTCTCCTCGGGATGCTGCTGGCGCCGGGGCGCATGGCTGGGCAGCAGGCGGCAACCGCCTCCCCCGACGACTCCGCGAACCACGTGGAAACAGCGCTGGCAGGCGTGACGCTCTCCGGATATGCCGAAGCGTCGTACTCCTACTCGACTCACCCATCCGGAAATGTGATTGTGGGTCGCCTGTACGATCGATTCAACGATCAGTTCATGTTGAACGCGCTCAAGCTGGTGCTCGACAAGCCGTCCCGGACTGACAAGTTCGATGCCGGCTTCCACACCGATATCGTGTTCGGCCAGAACGCGACGCCGATTCAGTCGACGGGGCTCAAGCTGGGCGATCAAGGCGACCTCATGCAGCTCTACGTGACTCTCAACGTCCCGACGCCGAACGGCCACGGCGTTCAGTTCAGAGCTGGGAAGATGGTCAGCCTCATGGGTGTTGAGGGGCTGGACGACGTGCTGAACCCGACGTGGTCAGAAGGCTATCAGGCGATATTCGTGGAGAACGCCACGGCGACCGGCCTCGACGTGGACTACAAGTTCAACAGCCACGTCGAGACCGACGTGCGGGTATCGAACGGCTGGGATAAAGTGCAGGCGGTCAACGGTGGTAAGACCTTCGCTGTGCAACTGCGCATCACGCCCGACAGCGAGTCCGTCCTCGCCCTGCTCGGCTACGTCGGTCCTCAGGAGCCGAACAACGACACAGCCCAGCGATACGGTCTACAGGCCGTCGTGAACCGGAAACTCACGCGAAGGCTCACGGCGTGGATTCAATCGGGTTACGGCCGGGAGCAGGCGAACGCGGCGCTCCCGGATTCGACCCGGGACGCGATATGGTGGGCCGTCGGCGGCTGGCTCACGTGGGACTTCACGACGAAGGTGGCGCTGGCGTTCCGTGGCGACTACTTGAACGACGAGGAGGGAGCCCGCACGAGCGCCGTGTTCGGTTTTCCCGCCAACACGGGCCAGAAGCTGGGGAGCGCGACGGCGACGGTCAACATCCGAGGCTGGCCCAACGCGCTCCTCCGGCCGGAGGTGCGCTACGACCGGTCGAGCCTGAACCCGTTCGGGGATAAGAACGACCAGGTGAGCGTTGCGTTGAGCGTCGCCTACCTCTACTAAGCGCACCATGATCAACTTCTCTTTTGTCTTCGATGCCGGGCCTACGGAGATGTGTCGATGAGGCACGCGAAGCGGAAAGATGGGATAGCGCGCCGGGGACGGCCGGTGGCCTCCGACAGTGCGACGTGGTCGAGATGATGAGCTCGGAGGCTCAGGCACCCATGCTGTTCCAGACAATCATGGCGGAGATGACGCTCGCATGACGACATCCGCGACACCGCGGCGGCGCTTTTTGGGTTGGCTCGGTGCCGGCCTGGGCGTCGTGGCGGCGGCGGCTGCAGGCGTCCCCGTTATTGGATTCCTCTCCGCATCGCTGCGACGGCGTCCGGCGGAGGTGTGGCGGGCAGTCGGCGCTGTCGATGGCTTCCACATCGGCGAGACGGTCGAAGTCCGCTTCCTCGACGCCGGGTCGGTTCCGTGGGCGGGCAAGGCGGCAGAGACCGCCGCGTGGCTCCGACGCACGGGCTCGGACACGTTCGTCGCGTTCTCTATCAATTGCACGCACTTGGGGTGTCCCGTCCGTTGGATGGCCGAGGCCCGTCTGTTCCTCTGTCCGTGCCATGGCGGCGTGTACTATGAAGACGGCGCTGTTGCCGGGGGACCGCCGCCACTGGCACTCCGGCAGTACCCGGTACGGGTGGCAGAGGGAACGGTCTTGATTCAGACCAGCGCGCTCCCGCTTGTCTAGGCTGGTTCAGCCGCTTCGCGCGGTGGGCCATTGGGTCGAGAACCTGACAGGACTTTGGGCCTTGACGCGTCGCCTCGCTGCGCATCCCGTGCCCCCGGGCACGGACTGGCGCTACGTGCTTGGGAGCGCGACGCTCGTCGCGTTCCTCCTCCAGGTCGCGACCGGCACAGCGCTCGCGACAATCTACGTCCCATCGACGAGCGAGGCGTACCAGAGCCTGCAGTTCATCACGCACGATGCCGCGTGGGGGCGCGTGCTGCGGGGCATGCACTATTTCGGCGCGGGAGCGATGGTGGTGCTCATTGGCGCTCACATGTCGCGCGTCTTTCTCACGGGGTCGTACAAGTTTCCGCGCCAGATGAATTGGCTTTCTGGTGTGGTGCTGCTCCTGCTCACCCTGCTCATGGCCTTCACGGGGCAAATTCTCCGTTGGGACCAAGACGGCCTGTGGTCAGGCGTCGTGGCTGCTGAGCAAGCGGCTCGCATTCCTGGCATCGGCCGATCGCTAGCGCATCTCGTTCTCGGTGGCACCACGGTCGGCGCTCCGACACTCTCTCAGTCGTTCGCCGTGCACGTCTTCTTCATTCCCGCGCTGATCTTTGCCGGCATCGGGTTTCACCTCTATCTCGTGCTCCGGACCGGTATCTCAGAGCGCCAGAGCATCGCCCCGGCAGTCGTGGATCCGGCGACCTACCGCGCCTGGTATCATGACCTCCTCGTGCGCCGCGGCCGGCCGTTCTGGCCCGACGCGGGCTGGCGCGATGCCGTGATGGCGGTGCTCGTGGTGGGTGTCGTGCTCGTCTTGGCCATCGTCGTCGGCCCCAAGCCGCTCGGGCGGCCGCCCGACCCGACGAGCATCACGGCGTCACCGCGTCCTGATTGGTACTTCCTCTGGTACTTCGCTCTACTCGCCGTCCTCCCACATGCCGTCGAATCGTACGTGATCGTTCTCGCCCCCCTCGCCTTCGGCCTCGCACTTGTGCTGCTGCCGATCGTCGCGAGCCGCGGCCGCCGTTCGCTCCGGTCCCGTCCGTGGGCCGTCGCGATCGTGGCAGGCGCGGTGGCCGTCATCGCGTGGTTCTGGCCCCTGGGTGTGCGTGCGCCCTGGTCGCCAGACTTTGAGGCGCATCCGCTCTCTGCCCAAGCCGTCGGTAGCACTGATTCAGACGTGGCCGCGGGCGCTGCGCTCTTCTACTCCAAAGGGTGTGAATACTGCCACGCCATCGCTGGGCAGGGGGGCGAACGTGGCCCAGATCTGAGCGACGTGGGGCATCGCCTCAACCATCCGCAATTCGTCGCGCGCGTGTTGGGCGGTGGCCCAAATATGCCGGCATTCGTCGGGAAACTCTCGCCCGCGGAACTTGGCACCCTCATCGCGTTCCTCGAATCTCGCCGCACCGCGCCGCGCTGACGCAGTCGCATTGGTCTTCTCCCAATGCTGGGTCGGTCGCAGGGTTGGCCGGCCAGGCTGGGAGTCCGTGGGGTTAACGATCGAGGCGTAATCGACTTCGTATACTCAGCCGGGGTCGACCGCCCAAGCTGGAGCGCGGCCGCACCTCGTTGTCGTCCCGCCGCCAGCGCTCGATGTGCACTCGGGCGTCGGCCACGGAGAGAAACCACTTCGTATTTAGACACTCGTCGCGGAAGCGACTGTGGAGACTCTCGACGTACGCGTCCGAGCGAGAGTGCCGGCTACCGCCATCGTGACGGGCGTTGAT
>PLLD01000001.1 GCA_003141205.1 Gemmatimonadota bacterium | reverse complement strand
CCGTGAAGATGACGAAGACGGGCCGCTGGGAGAGAGCGGCCGGAGGCGTGCCCGCGTTCAAGGTCGCGACGACCGAGAGCGTCCCGCCGAAGGTCTGGGTTCCGAGCGTGCCGGACAGGGTCAGGCTCGTAGGTTGCGCCATCACGGACACGTTGGCCGTCGCGCCCGACGGGGCGTCGGCGCCATCGCCGGCGAAGCTGGCCGTGACCGAGTACGACCCGGGGGCGAGGGCGGCCAGGAGTGTCACGCTCGCCGTGCCGTTGGCGTCCGTGTTCGCCGGCAGCACCGAGGACCCGATCCCGATCCGCATCAGCCTTCCGGCAAGCGGGGTCCCGCCGGACGAGCGGTTCGCCGTGACCGTGAAGTTGCTGCCGTAGGCGACGGTCGTAGGCGGTGCCGAGGTGAACGCGGTCACCGTGGCCGCGGGCGTCGTGGTCGTGCCCGTCGGAGCTCCCGGGATCGACCCTGGATGGTAGTAGGCACCGACGTTCGCGTCGAGTGTGACGCGACCATCGCCGTTCGCCGCCTGCATCATGAAGGCCACGCTGCCTGGGTCGGCGCCGGCCGGCAGCTGGGCCGTGCCAGTCCAGAGTGACGGATCGACCGCGTCCTGGGCCAGGTCGACGGACTGCCAGGTGCCCTGCTGGCCGATCTCCGGTGGGATCGTCCACGTCGCCCAGACGGCCTGGATCCCCGCGGTCGGGTCACCGATGGCGCGCGCCTTGAACGTGAGCACGCTCGTCCCGGCGTCGAGGCTCGAATCCACGCCCGTGATGGTCGGCGGGGCGGCAAGCGCCGCCGCGCTGAGGTCGTTGCTGTAGAAGAGCCGGAAGTCCATGTCCGAGAACTGGCGGCGCGTGCTCGTGAGGGGGTTGGCGTCCGAGACGTGCTGGACGGGCGTGACCTGCAGGCGCGTGACCCCCGCGCCGCCGATCGCGTCGAACGAGTTGACCGACCACGGCTCAACCGGGAAGAGCACGTCCGTGAAGAACGGCGCGTGGATGCCGCGCAGCTCCGTGGCGGGAGCGGCCGTGAGCGGGGTCACGCCACTCGTCTCCGTGTAGGTGCCCCCGCGCAAGCCGGCGCCGCGCAGGAGATAGCCGGCGCTCGGCGAGGTGACGTTGGCGCTCACGAGGGGAAGGATCGGCTGCATCGGGCGCAGCACCACGCTGCCGTCGGGTGGGGTCAGGTACGTGGCGGCCGGGCCGCTCGTGAGGTCGGGGTTCGTGAGCTGCAGGCTGTGGGTCGCAAGCGCCCCGGTCACCNNTGGTAGATGCGCCCCTGCGGCAGGTTGACGCCGAGCATGGGCAGCCCGAAGAGCGTCGACTCGAGGAGCGCCTTCTCGTCGAGCGCGGTCAGCGAGGGCGTGGTCTTCAGGTAGACGCGCTTGGAGCGAACGAGCGCATCGCCGACCGCGACCGGGGTCGGCTGGCCCTGCGGGTCGGTGGTCACCAGGAGCTGCCGCGAGAACTCGGCATAGATCCGCTCGCTGTACGCGAGGAAGTCGGTGTCGCCGTACTGGTAGCCGGTCCCGGCGATGAGCGTTGCCTTCCTGCCGGCGAATGCCTCGGCCCAGTCCATCGGCTGGGTCACGTTGGGGATCGCGTCGCCGTTGACGATGTTGTAGCCGGAATGGCAGCCGGCGCTGAAGACGATCGAGTTCGTGAAGTCGGTCGACGACGACCCGAGCTCAGTCGAGAGGACGTTGGTCGCGTAGTCGGCCGCCAGCGCGTCGTTGGCGCTGAATTGACCGGCCAGGAAGACGAGGTCGTGCCGCCCGGATTGCAGCAGGGCCTGGCGGAGGTCGGCGCCGGTCCACGAATGGAGCCGATCGGGGGTTCCGTTCACGGTTACGAGGCCGGGTGCCACGCCCTCGTTGGTGATCAGGGTCGCGTTCCCGGTGCCGCCGATGCCGGCTCGGAGGTTGGACGCGACGGCGTCCGCGGCATCCTGGAGGAAGTCATAGCCGGTCACGAGCGAGGTCGTGGGGGTGGCCACGACGCCGTTGGTCAGCCCGTTGTAGGCATCGAGCATGCCGCCGATCTCGGCGGGCGTCTCGATGAGGCGGCCGACCGCGAGGTCCGGCACGGGGAACTGCGCGCCCAGCACCGAGACCTGGTCCCTGGTCCCGTATGCATCCTGGTTGAGGACGTAGCCGAGCCGCAGGCTCGCCTGGGATGCGCTGGCGTCGAGCACGGGCGGGGCGTACGGCGTCTCGTTGCCCAGCAACGCGGGATCCGGGTAGCGGAAGAAGGGGATCACCCCGTCGCTGCCGATGACCACCACGTACCGGACGGGGTTGTCGGCGCGGTATGCGTCGACGATCCGCTTGATGGCCGACCCGACCAGGTTCTTGGCATACGGACAGCTCGCGTGGGTGTCGGCCTGGTTGTTGAGGGAGGCCACGGTGGCGTCGGCGCTCACGTCGACGATCGCGCCGTTAACCTTCGCGCTGAACGCGGCCAGCTTGCCGGCGAGCGTGGCATCGATCGTCATCCGGTGGCTGTCCGTGAGGATGACCGTGCCNNCGTGCCAACGCTGCCCGCCGGCGCGACGGGGCTGCTGGCCTGGACCGAGACGCCGACGCAGGGGCTGCCCTCGCGCGTGACCGCGAGCGAGAACGCATGGGATGGATCGAACGTGCCGTTCTTGCCCTGGACGCGGATATAGACGAAGCCCGTGTTGGTCCAGGTGTTGACGGAGACGCTCTCAGCTGCAAGGCCGGTCCCGGCCGAGACCGCGAGCAGGCTCGAGGTCTGGGCGCTCGTGAAGATCTTCGGGTCGTTCGGGAACGAGCCGCTCCACTGCGAGGGGCTCCACTGCGAGGGCGACCA
>PLLD01000003.1 GCA_003141205.1 Gemmatimonadota bacterium | reverse complement strand
TGCAGGCGCGGGTCGAACGCGAACACGTCGGGATCGTCCGACCCCTCCGTTCCATCCGCCAGAAACAAGGCCGTCACCGGCTCGTCGATCGGCGTACGCACATCCACAAGGCAGCGACGGCAGGAATCGGCCGCGTGCCCCGTCATCCGGCCGGTGAAATAAAACCGGTCGCCGGCGCCGCCCGCGAGCGACAGCCGACCCACCACGTGGATGGGCCCAATGGGCCGACGATCGTCCGCTCGCCAGACCGGATCGTCGGGGTCGAGGACGGTATTCACGGAGGCCGCACCAGCACCGAGCGCCCGAAGGTCAAAAACCAGCATGACGGATAAATTTACCTGCCCCACCCGTCGTGGGCAACGACTGGAGCCACGCGGAGTTAGGCCGCGTTTACCTCAGCCGATCCCGCCCTTTACTGGCCCCGCAGAACGTCCGCCTCGGCAAAGAAGAAGCGCTCTTCGCGCACAGCGTTCTCATCGGAATCCGACGCGTGGATCGCGTTGCGCTCCTTGGATTCCGCGAACAGCCGGCGCACGGTGCCCGCGTCCGCCTCACGGGGATCGGTCGCGCCAATACTCCGCCTGAGGGTGGCCACGGCCGCATCGCGCAAGAGGACCATGGGGACGCAGGGGCCCGAGATCATGAACGCGATGAGCGAGGGGAAGAAGGGGCGCGACCGATGCACGGAATAGAACTCGCCTGCCTCGGATTCGCGGAGCCGCAGCATGCGAATCGCGGCCACGTGGAAGCCTTCTCCTTCGAGATGCGCGAGGATCTTGCCCGTCAGCCCGCGCGCGACGGCGTCGGGCTTGATGATTGCCAGAGTTCGATTCGACATGGCGGAAACATACCACTCGAGGTCCCCGCCGGGCTCCACCGATTCAGGAGCCGACGAGCTTCCGCACGATGTCCCCACGCGTGAGAAAACCCACGAGGCGCCCGTCCTGCACGACCGGCACGCGGTCCACATCCTTGTGCGACATCAGCGACGCCGCCTCCGCGAGCGGTTGGTCCGGCGATACGCACATCACCTGGCGCGTCATGACGTCGCGCACGGTGCGATGCCGCCCCCCACCCGGATGCGCGGGCGGGAGATGCGCAGGGGTCCCGAGCTGGATGTAATTCCCCAGCAGCTCCCGCACGAGATCGCGGTCCGTCAGCATCCCAATGAGCCGGCCGTCGGCATCCACCACCGGGAGCGCCCCCACACGCGCCCGGACCATCTCCTGGGCCGCGGCGCGGAGCGGCGTATCGCCGTGCGTGATGAACGGCCGGTCGCTCATCATCTCGCGCACCGTGAGCTGCGCCGGCAGCTCCGCTTCCCGGAGTTCCGGCAACGCGACGAGGGCATCCGCCGTCCGCTGGGCGAGGATGCCGTCGACGCGCACCGCACTCGACAGGAACCGGGCGAAGGCGCTGACAACCTGCAGATACTGAGCGGCGAAGCCGGGGGGCGCGAGGACCAAAAGGAGGATCCGGGCACACTGCCGTTCGCCATCGCCCAGCTCGCGACAGATGGGCGCGGGCGACGTGCCGATCGCCACGCAGAGCGTCTCGACCACCTCGGTGCGATAGTGGAGGAGGAACGCGCGGTCCCCCATCGCCACGAGATCTTCGGGGCGCGCTTCCTCCACGCGCTCCCAGAGAAGATCCGCGTCCCGGAGCGTGCCGCTCGCCGCCAGCTGATCGACGAGCGCCCGCGCCGCATCCATGACCGTGCGCGCCTTGAGCGGCACGACGGTGCGATCGGCGCGCAGGAGATCGGCGAGCGTCACCACATGCGCTCTCGCGTCACACGCGCGCTCGCGTCACAACCGCGCCCGTACCAGATCTACCACGTCAATCGGCCGGTCCGCGACCGGGATTCCGGCCGCCTGCAGCGCGGCCACCTTGTCGGTCGCGGTCCCGGCAGCGCCCGATATGATCGCGCCCGCATGTCCCATGCGGCGTCCGGGCGGCGCCGTGCGGCCCGCGATGAATCCCACGACGGGCTTCGTCATCCGATCCGCGACGTAGCGCGCGGCGTCCTGCTCGTCGGATCCCCCGATCTCGCCGATGAGCACGACGGCGCGTGTCTCCGGGTCGCTCTCGAATGCGGCCAGGCAGTCCACGAACGCCGTCCCGTTGATCGGGTCCCCACCGATACCGACGCAGGTGGTCTGGCCCAGCCCAGCGCGCGACAGATGATGCACGACCTCGTAGGTTAGCGTTCCCGACCGGCTGACGAGCCCGATCGGGCCCGGCGCGCAGATCGACCCGGGGATGATACCCACCTTGCTCCGGCCCGGCGCGATGAGACCCGGGCAGTTGGGACCGATGAGCCGTGCACCCCGCTCGCGGACGTAGGGATCCACCCGCGTCATGTCGAGCACGGGCACGCCTTCGGTGATGGCGACGATGAGCGGGATCCCGGCGGCCGCCGCCTCCATCATCGCGTCGGCCGCGAAGAGCGGCGGAACGTAGATCACGGTGGCGGTCGGCGCGGTCGCCAGGACGGCCTCTTCCACCGTGTCGAAGATGGGGATCCGCGCCCCCTCTCCGGCATCGAACGTCTGGCCCCCCTTGCCGGGCGTGACGCCGCCGACCACGCGCGTCCCGTACGCGACCATCTGCCGCGTGTGAAAGGACCCATCGCGCCCCGTGATCCCCTGGACGAGCAGCCGGGTCTCGCCGTCGATGAAGACGCTCATCGCGCGCTCCCCGCCGGCGCGACGAGCGCGACGGCCCGCTGCACGGCGGCGTCCATGTCCGTCATGGCCGACAGACCCGCGTTCTCGAGGATCCGCACCGCCGCTTCCTCGTTCGTCCCGGTGAGCCGGATCACGAGGGGCACCCGGAGCGGCGCGTGCCGCACGGCCGTGACGATTCCGTTCGCGACATCATCCGTGCGCGTGATCCCGCCGAAGATGTTGAACAGGATGACCCGCACCTTCGGGTCGCTCGAGATGATGCGAATCGCCGCGATCACCTTGTCCGGGTTGGAGGATCCACCGATGTCGAGAAAATTCGCGGGCTCCCCTCCGTAATACTTCACGAGATCCATCGTCGCCATCGCAAGGCCGGCGCCGTTGACGACGCAGCCGACGTTGCCCTCGAGCCGAATGAACGTGAGGTTCGCCTCGCGCGCGGCGACCTCGCTCGGAGCCTCGGCGCTCGCATCGCGCAATGCCGCGACCGCCGGACGCCGCTCGAGCTCATTGTCGTCGATCACCATCTTCGCGTCGACGGCGAGGAGCTCCCCCGCGGGCGTCGTCACAAGGGGGTTGATCTCCGCCAGCGAGGCCCCGCTGTCGAGAAACGCATCGTACAGCTGCCGGAGAATGCGCGCCGCGGCGCGAGCCTGCCCCGCATCGCGGTAGAGAAACGTCCCGAGCTGCAGCGCCTCGAAGGGGAGGAAGCCGTAGCGGGGATCGACCGGCAGTCGCCGGATCCGGTCCGGGGTCGTGGCGGCAACCTCCTCGATGTCGATGCCGCCGGCGGGGCTGACCATGACGACGGCGCGCTTGGACGCGCGGTCGACGATGATCCCCACATACGCCTCGGAGGCGATGTCGGCCGCCCGCGCGACGAGCACCGCGCCGACCGGCAGTCCCTTGATCGTCATGCCCAGTATGCGCTCCGCCGCCGCCCGGGCCTCGGCGGGCGTGCGCGCGAGCGTCACACCACCGGCCTTTCCGCGCCCCCCCGCATGCACTTGCGCCTTCACGACGACGGCACCGCCGTACCGTGCCGCAATCCCCTCCGCCTCGACGGCCGTTCTCGCTACATCGCCCGGCGCGACCGGTATTCCGAACCGCCGGAGGATCTCCTTCGCCTGATATTCGTGGATATTCACCCGTTCTCCGCAATGGTGTCGATCGCCGCGTCGGTCACGGGACGATCGTCGTTCCGGCCACGCCGCGTACGGCGGCGCGCCCGCGATCCAGCGCCGTAATGATGGCGCGTCCTCCTGTCGTCCGCACGAATCCCGCTGCGGCGCGAACCTTGGGCGCCATGCTTCCTTCACCGAGCGCTCCCGACGCCACCAGGGCGTCGGCCTCCGCGACGGTGAGTCGTGGACACGCCCGCTGCGCCGGCGTCCCCCAGTCGACGTACACGGCGTCGACATCCGTCAGGATCAGCAGGAGCTCCGCTCCCAGATCGCGTGCCAGCACCGCCGCGACGAGATCCTTGTCGACGACGGCATCGATCCCCTCCCACCCGAGGCGAGCGTCCTCATAGATCGGCGCGCCTCCCCCTCCGGCCGCGATCACGACGGCCCCGCCCGCGAGGAGGGCGCGGATGGACGCGAGCTCGTGAATCGCCAGCGGCTGCGGGCTGCCGACGACCCGGCGCAATCGGCCGTGTCCGTCGGCGCGCACGCCATGCCCCTCCGCCCGCAACTGCGCCGCGCGCTCCGGCGTGAGCGCATGCCCGATGAACTTCGTCGGCTCGGCCAGCGCAGGATCATCGGGCGCGACGTGCACCTGCGTGATGACCGTCGCGACATCGCGCGGATGGCCCGCCGCGCGCAAGGCGTTGTCCACGGACTGTTGGATCATGTAGCCGATCCACCCGGCCGTCGCCGCGACGAGAACGCCGAGCGGGAGGGGGCTCGCCTCGCTGCGCGCGAGCTCGTTGCGGAGGAGCTCATCGCCGACCTGCGGCCCATTGCCGTGCACGATACAGAGATCCCATCCGTCGATCGCCAGATCGACGATCGGTGCGAGGCTCTGGCGCGTGTGCCGGAACTGGTCGTGGATGGTGGCGCGCTCGCCGCCCGGGTCGAGCGCGTTGCCGCCCAGCGCGATGACCGCCACGGGGCGCGGATCCGGGGAAGAGTCCTGCGATGCCGAGGCCACGTCAGCGCCGCGCATGGCCGGTCGTGTCCCGCGGTAATGCCGGGACGACGCCCGGTGGAATCGGAGCCGACGCGGCGCCGCGCCCCACGAGGCGGCCCAGGGCGCCATACGCAGTCCCGAACGCGGCAAGGTCCCCCCGCCTGAGCGCGTCCTGCATCGCGTCGTACAGCCCGCGCACCTGGCTCCGGAGTCGAGCCGAGCCGCGGGTCGTGTCGGCGTCCGCGACGGGCGCCCTGTCGTTGTCCGCCGGTGCGCGCGCGCCGCCCGCCGCCGCGATCAACGTCGGCGCGCTCCACGTCGAATCGTCGGTCGCGACGGCGACCCCAGCCACAGAGGGCGGCGCGTCGGTGCGCCACGCATATGCAGGCTGAACGAACGTCATGCGACCGCCCGCGAGAAACGCGCGGATCCGCCCGCGAACGAGCGGGGCGTCGCGCCGCAGCGACGAGTCCGATTCCGCCGCGCGCGCGAGCCGATCCACGACGGCAGCCCAGCGCGGCCCCGGCCGGTCGAGCGACTGCCAGACGACGCGAGGGGACGCGCCGCCGCGCGCGCCGACCACGCCCATGAGGCGTCCCATGTCGTCGACGATCGGAAAATTCCACGTACACGGCCCGAGGCCCACATCAGAAGACGTGGCGGCCGCGATACAGGGCACGGGGCCGCCCGCGAGCGCGCCCTCCGCTCCGTCCAGCACGACGAGATGATGCCGGCCGCCGGCCCGCTGGCCCGGATCGCCCTCCGTACCCGCCTCCGCGAATGCCGCCGCCATCGCGATCGCGCCGTCGGCCGGGGGCGGCGCCTGCGCCGCAAGGCCGGCCGGAAGGGCCCGCGAGCGAACGAAGAGCTGCGGAAAGGAGCGCACCCACGTCCACGCAACCGGATCGAGGGTCTCGTCCGCGACGAGAATGACGCGACCCGTCGTGGCGTGCACGAAGGCCGTCGCCGCGTGCTGGAAATAGCTCCGCTCGGCGCGGGCCAGCTCGAAATGGGCGCTCAGCGGGTAGGTGTCGGCCGCCGCATAGAGATCCAGCACCCAATAGAGCGAGTCGCCGGCGACGGCGGGCACGATCGTGGATCCCTGAGCGAAAAACGGCGCGAGGGCGTCGACGCGCTCGCGGACGTCACGCCGCAGCAGAACGGTCGGGCGCGGGCCCGGGAGCTCCGCGGTCAGGAGGCTGAGATGCTGCTCGCTCAAAGCGAATACGAGCCGGGCCAGAACGCCATCGACGGCGGGCGCCGGGACGCGTCCCGCGGAATCGCCGACGATCGCGGGCCCGGCCGCACCCTCGAAGACGAGGACCGGTGGCAGGGGCGCGTCGTCGGTCGCGACGCGACCAAGCGAATCGACGCGCTCGGGCGCACCGCGATCGTCGGCGGCAGTCGCGCGAACGCGCACGAGAGCGGGTCCGGCCGGCGCACTTCCCCGCCCGCCTTCGGGCGAGCCGGGGGGCGGCACAACCGTGTCTCCGTCATTTCCGCGCGCGACGGCGAGCTGGATCAATCCCGCCGGCGACCATTGCCACCCCGCCGCCGCGGGCACGATGCCACGGCGCTCGTGCCGCTCCAGTGCCATCGTCAGCGCCGCCGGATCCCAGATCGAGACGGAGGGCGCGGCCAGCGCGAGCGAGGCGGCGCCCGTCCTGTCGGTGGAGGGGACCATGCGCTCGAGGGCGTACGCGTGCCGCGTCGCGACGGCGCGAATCACCACGTACGGGGCTTCCCGGCGCACGGCGTCTGGGGCGTCCCCGGCGTGGGCCACCAGGGGAACGACCGCGTGAAAGACGAGGAGCGGCAGCACGATGGTGGCCGAGACCAGGATGAATGCGGTTCGGATCTGCGCGCGCCACAACGCGGCGCCCGTGACGACGCCGGCCGCGAGCGTGAGGACCGCAAGCGCCTGGTTGGCTGCGATTCCGACGTGATGGTCCGCGTACGCGAAGGCGCCCGAGGCGCCGGTCCCATGACCGAGAAGGCCGTACGCATCGAGGCGGTAACTCCACGCGAGGGCCGCGAAGATGCAGGCCGTGAACACCGCGGCGTGGCGACGCACGTACGGCGACACCGTCAGCCGGTTGCGCTCCCACCGGAGGCTGGGCGTCAACGCGAAGTACAGCATCACGACGAGGCACGTCGTGACGAGGAGCGTGACGAGTGCCCGCACGTAGAGCGCGGTCTCGAGCGGCAGCCAGTAGATGAAGAACCCCAGATCGGTCTGGAAGTAGGGCTCGGTCTCCCCGAAGGGCATGCCGTACCGGGCGAGGGCCAGCTCGGTCCACGGCTCCGGCGGCAGGGCGAGGAGCGTGCCAATGCAGAGGGAGACGACGGCCGTCGCGGTCGTCAGATGCCGGCCCGGAACGGCCTGCCCGATGTCGACGTTGGCCACGCGGTGCGGGAGGACGACCGCGACGATCGAGCGCCGAACGGCGTACAGGTTCGCGAACACGAAGAGCGCTGCCGCCAGCGCGATCGCGCTCGTCAGGAGCACGCCGTTCAGGACGCGCGCACGCCACAGCGCGGTCGCATGCATGGCGGCGTACCACGCGTAGTCGACCGATACGGCGGACGCAGCGCGCGCGACGAGGAGCGCCACCGCCGCCGCGAGCACGGCCAGGAGAACCCACCGCCGCCGTGTCATGCTGCCGCGGCGCGGCCGACTAAATGCTGACGCCCTGCGTGCCGAGCCATCCCGTCATGTCGGCGCGGATCGCGGCGAGCCGCTCGAGCGTCCGCGCCTCGAACCGCAGAACGAGGATCGGTTGTGTATTGGACGCGCGTATGAGTCCCCACCCGTCGCCGAAGAGCACGCGCGCGCCATCCACATCCACGACCTCGTGTCCAATGCGGTAGTGCGCGGTCGCGGCCTCGACGATCGCGAATTTGCGGTCGTCGGAGCAGTCCACGCGAATCTCCGGCGTCGACACGAACCGCGGGACGTCGGCGAGCAGGTCGTCGACCGATCGCCCGGAGGCCGAGACGATGCGGAGCAGGCGGGCCGCGGCGTACAGCGCGTCGTCGTGGCCATAGAAGCCTTCCGCAAAGAACATGTGCCCTGACATCTCCCCCGCGACCGGCGCGTGCATGGCCTTCATCTTTTCCTTGATCAGCGAGTGCCCCGTCTTCCACATCACGGGCGTGCCGCCGGCCGCCGCGATGGCGGCCGGCAGGGCCTGCGAGCACTTCACGTCGAAGATGATCGCCTGACCGGGTCCCGTGCGCTCCAGGACGTCGCGCGCGTACAGAATCAGCGTGTAGTCGCCCCACACGATCTCTCCGTGCCGATCGATGACGCCGATCCGATCGGCGTCCCCATCGAATGCGATCCCGAGGTCCGCCTTTCGCTCGCGCACCGCGGCGATGAGATCCTGAACGTTTTCGACGACCGTCGGGTCCGGGTGGTGGTTCGGAAATGTCCCATCGCTCTCGCAATACAGATAGGACGCATCGACGCCGAGTCGCCCGAAGAGTGCGCCCGACACGAGCGAGCCGACGCCGTTTCCGCAATCGAACACGACGCGCAGACGCCGCGGAAGCGGTCCGGTACGCTCGACGATGTCGTCGATGTACCGATCGATGATTCCGACGTCGTGCACCGTTCCTGGCGGCACCGCCGCGCTCGCCGCGCCGACGCGTCCCGCCAGCTCCGCGAGGTGCTGAATCCCGTCGCCGTACACCGAATCAGTGCCGAGACAGATCTTGAACCCGTTGTATTCCGGCGGATTGTGCGAGCCGGTGATCTGCACGCCGCCGACGACGGGCAGATTGTGCAGCGCCCAGTACAGCAGCGGGGTCGGCACGATCCCGAGGTCGGTCACATCGACGCCGAGGCCCGTCAGCCCCTCGACGAAGGCATCGCGCAACATCCCCCCGCTCGGCCGGTTGTCGCGCCCCACGGCGATAGCGCCGCGCACCCCCCGCTCGCGCAGGAGCAGCGCGTAGGCGCCGCCAATCGCGCGCGCGGCGTCCGCGGTCAGCTCGGTTCCGACGACTCCGCGAATGTCATACTGGCGAAAAATGCCGGCCTGTAATGCATCCATGGATCCCTACGGCCCCCCGTACATTTCGATGGCGGCGGGCTCGTGCTGCACCACTGGCGCGCCGGCTTCCGCCCAGCTCACGAGCAGCGTCGGCACAAGCCCAAAGATGAGCAGGGCCAACGCACTCGCGCCGACGACGGCGCCGGAGAGGCGGCCAATGGCGCGAACCGGCGTCGTCTGCGCAGGGCGCGGGCGCATGAACATCACCGTCACGACGCGCAGATAGTACCCGGCCGAGATCACGCTGGTCAGGACCAGGATCACGGCGAGCTCGACCTGCGGCATCGTCTTGCCCAGGTATGCGGCCTGGAGCGACGCCTTCAGCATGTAGTACTTCGCCACGAATCCGAGCCCCCCGAAGACGGGGAAGCCGAGCAGGGCCAGGAGGCAGATCGCGAAGGCCGAGGCGAGCCACGGCCGCGTGGTCCAGAGCCCGGCGACGTCGTCGATCACCGTGTGCGGCTCCCCCGCCGTCGCGAGCGCCGTGAGCACACCGAAGCCGCCCATCGTCGCGAGCGTATAGGCCAGGAGGTAGAACAGAAACGCGGAGGCGCCCAGCGATGTCCCGACGACGACGG
>PLLD01000325.1 GCA_003141205.1 Gemmatimonadota bacterium | reverse complement strand
AGGGACGGACGCAGGGCGAGCGCCCGTGCACTCCGGTCGAACGCCGTCCTGATCTTCTCGATGTCCGACATCGGTTCTCTCCTCTTGCGCAGCGACGCATGGCCAGCCACCCGGCGATCCACGTTGGCGCACGTCGCCCCGACACGGTAGCGCGAACGGCTCCGATTGGCAAATCCGGCAGGTTCTATCCTATTTGGGCGGCCTTTTTCGGGCTGTCCTTCAGAAGTCCGAACCGCACAAGGCTTTCTGCCGTAGCGACAATGGCTTCCTCGTTGGAACGCGGCGCCCAGCCCAGCATGCGCTTGGCCTTTTCGTTCGTGGCGTTCTTCTCTCTCCGCTCTCCTGCTCTATTTTGCCGCGCGGCGGCAAAATCGGGGCGACTGGATTTGCCGTAGATCCCTTGTCGCAGCCCTTGAGCGGTATTACTATGCACAGTAATACTCATACCGGAGCCGCCGTGAGGATTACCACCAAGGGCCAAGTGACTATCCCGCTCGACGTCCGCGAGCGTCTCGGCCTCCTCCCCCACACCGAAGTGCAGTTCCGCGTCGAGGGGCGCGTCGCTGTCCTCGAGAAGCTCCCGGGTGCAGGTCGGCGCGGTGCGGATCTCATCCGCCGGATGCGGAAGAGCGCGACCGTGCGGATGACGACCGACGACATCCTCGCGCTCACCCGCGAACCGCCTCCCGCCACGAACGGCCGACAGGAACCGCGATCACGGCACCGGCGGTCCGCCCGCTGACCGATCGATGAGCGTCACACTCGTGGATGCCAACGTTCTCCTCGACATCGTCACGGAGGACCCGACGTGGTATGCGTGGTCGTCGGAGGCGCTCGCAACCGCCGCCGACTCGGCGACGCTCGCCATCAATCCCGTGATCTACGCCGAAGTCTCGATTGGGTTCGCGCGGATCGAGGAGCTCGACGTCGCCCTCCCACCCGACGCGTTTCGCTGCGACCCCATCCCGTGGGAAGCCGCGTTCCTCGCCGGCAAGTGCTTTCTCGCCTACCGGCGCCGGGGCGGCACGAAACGCTCGCCGCTGCCCGATTTCTTCATCGGCGCCCATGCCGCCGTCCGCGGCCACACCCTGCTTACCCGCGATCCTACGCGCTATCGCACGTATTTCCCGACCGTGACCATGATCCATCCGCACGGCTCGTAGGAGTAGCGGCACGACAACGCCCAGGCCACCGACAGTCGTGGCCACGGACGAACCTGCGGAATGCAAGCACCACAAGCGGCATAGCAAATTTCACGGGTCCATGCGGGTCTAGCTGTAATTCGCGGCGCAGGTGAACAGTATCGACGCCCGGAATGAGCGTGTGGCGAAGTCGAATGCCGATGACGCCCAGAGCTTTCGGCTTCATCGTCATCGGCTGTTCGAACGACAGGCTGGTCGGCGGGACAAATTCGATGACCTTGCCATGGCGCACTCTGAGCGGCCCCGGCTCGACATACGTCGTGCCGACAGCGATCGGACCTTCAGATATGTTGTCTGTACCACGGAACGCGGATGACCTTGGCAGCCAACGGTCGTAGTCACGCAGTTCGGCAAGAAGCGAGAAGACCCGCTCAGCGCTCGCGCGGATATCGGCTTTCCAGTGCAATGTGATCATAGCGACTTCCGAATATTGAAGTGGCTCCCCCTACGCGAACGGCGCGGGGCCGAAACGGACGCCGGTGACCTCGTTGAGGATGCCAAAATGCGTCACGTTCTCTGTGAGCACCGTCGCCCCGATCGCCCGGGCGCTGAGCGCGATGAGCAGGTCGTTGGCGAAGCCACGCTGCTCAAGCAACACCGCATATCGGCCGTCTTTCCGCAGCGTGGCGTCGGTGTCCGCCGCGCGCTCCCATACGGCGAGCGACGGAACGAGCACTCGCGAGCGCCGACGGAATGGCTCCGCATACGCAACCTCGAGCCGCCGACGGGCGTGCGTGTCCGTTGCGCCGACCAACAGCTCGTGTAGCACGACGGCGCTGAGGACGAGCTCCGCCAACGACACAGCATGCCAGGCGCGGAATCGCTCTCCGAATGCCGCGTCACGAATTGCCCGCACGTAGTAATTCGTGTCGACCAGGAACATCACAGCTGACCCGCCGCGGGATGACGTCCGTATCGATCAGCGCGCTCGAGCAGCTGCGGCGATTCTCGGGCGGCGCGTGCGCGCCACCGGGTCAAAGTAGTTCGCCACCCCACCCGCACCGACGAGATCGGCCAGGGCCTGATCCGCTTCGGCTCGAAACGCCGCGAGATCCACCACAGCGTCCAACGCCCGCTCGATCGTCTCCGTGTCCGTGTCCGCACCCAACGCGGCGCGTGCCCGGTCGATTTGGCTCTGCCGGAGCTTGAAGTTCTTGCGACGCGGCAACTCAGTGCTCGCGCGTCCCCGTCGAGTGGTCATGGGCATCGTGGACCGTGTGTGCGAAAGTCTGTATGTCCTGATAATGTAATCGTATGTACGGCGGCCCGCAACGGTCCCGTGCCCCGCGTTGGACGACGCTACCTTGGGCACGTCAACGGAACGTCAGCGTGCCTAGCGCTGACTCGGCTTACGCTCCGCTGGTGGCTTCCAGGCGTCCATCGCCTACGGGATGACCTGACGCGCCCACACGCTCTGGTCGAGGTACTCGGCCTTGGCGATCTCGCGCAG
>PLLD01000026.1 GCA_003141205.1 Gemmatimonadota bacterium | reverse complement strand
AGCGAGTACATGGAGAAGTTCTCGGTGTCGCGCCTGATCGGCGCCCCTCCGGGATACGTCGGGTACGAGGATTCCGGCACGCTGACCAAGGCCGTCCGCCGGAAGCCCTACAGCGTCGTCCTGCTCGACGAGATCGAGAAGGCGCACCCCGACGTATTCAACATCCTCCTCCAGGTCCTCGACGAGGGGCACCTGACCGACAATTACGGCCGCCTGATCGACTTCAAGAATACGGTCGTGATCATGACCTCGAACGTCGGCGCGAAGGACATCACGAAGGGAAAAGGGCTCGGCTTCAACGCCGGCGACGTGAAGAGCAGCATCGATCGGATCACCGAGAAGGTGAAGGAGGAGATGTCGCACGTCTTCAATCCGGAGTTCCTGAACCGGCTCGACGACGTCCTCGTCTTCCATCCGCTCACGCGCGAGCACATCAAGGCGATCGTCGCGATCCTCCTGCGCGACGTGCAGAAGCGGCTCACGGATGAGGAGCTCACGCTCAAGCTCACCGACGCGGGATCGGACTTCCTCGTCGAGCACGGATATGACGAGAGCTACGGCGCGCGGCCGCTCAAGCGCGCGATCCAGCGCTACATCGAGGATCCGTTGTCGGAGAAGATCCTCCTCGCCGAGTTCCAGAAGGGGGATGAGATCGAGGTCGACGTGTCCGGGGACGGCGAAAAACTCGAGTTCCGCGTCGCGAGTCCGGTGAACCCGTAGGGCGTCGCGGGGGGGTGCGCCAGGGGGCCGCGTCACTGGCGCCCGGAGCGTATATTTGCCCCCCATGCGATTCATGCCGCGCGTCGCGCTCGGCCTGCTGATCGTTTGCGGGTCGGGCGCGCGTGCTATTGCACAAGGAACTGTTCCGGCGGATTCCAGCATCGGACGCTGCGCCCGCCCCGACTCAATCGCCGTCACGGGAAACCAACGCGTCACCGATGCCGAGGTCCGAGCGGCCCTCGGCCTGTCCGTCGGCGAGGCGGTGAGCGCGCGCGCCTTGCAGGACGGGGTCAAGGCGCTCTTCAATACCGGCCAGTTCGACGACGTGCAGGTCACCTGCAACGTGGCACCCGCCGCCGCGGGCGCGGTGCGCGCAAGCCTCGTCGTGCAGCTGAAGGAGCGCCCCGTGCTCGGCACCCTCAGGGTCGCCGGGGCCCACCGCATCGCGGAGAAGACGGTGCGCGAGCGCATCGATCTGACGCCCGGGCGCCCGATCCCCCCGGGGGAGGTGGCCCGGGCCGTGACCCGGATCGACTCGCTGTATACGACGGCGGGGTATTTCCTCGCGTCCGTCACGCCGGAGTCGACCACGGTCGCCGGCCGGACCGACCTCACGTTCCGCATCGACGAGGCGGGACGTCTGTCCGTATCCGGTATCCGCCTGCATGGCAATACGCACGTCGGTGCCAAGGCGATCGTCGGCGCCATGAAGACGAAGCCCGAAGGATTCTGGTGGTTTCGGAAGGGAGAGTTCGACCGCGACGTCTTCGCGTCCGATCTCGGCGACCGACTCCCGGAATTCTATGCGCGCCAGGGATTCATCGATTTTCAGGTCGTGCGCGACACCCTCATCATCGACCGGGTGCACGGCAAGGCGCTCATCGATCTGACCGTGAATGAGGGTCCCGAGTACCACGTCGGGACGTTCGACGTGCTCGGCAATCACCACTTCACGACCGAAGAGCTGCAGACGTTCTATCCCTTCGGCGGGCCGGCGCCGACGTTCGCGGCCCGCGCGTCGCGCTTCCTGATGCGGCGCCACTCCACCCCCGTCGGCGTCTTCGACCGCGCGCGGTGGGACGACGCGACGCAGAAGCTCCGGAACGCCTACGCCAACGAAGGCTACATCTACGCGACGGTCCAGCCGGTGACGGACCGCGTCGTGACGCCCGACTCGCAGCACGTCGTGAACCTCCGCTGGGAGATCGTCGAGAAGACACCCGCGATCGTCAATCGCATCGAGATCACCGGGAACGACTACACGGCGGAGAATTGCATCCGGGACGCGATCGTGCTCCCGCCCGGCGGCGTCTTCAGCCAGGACCTCCTCCTGCGCAGCTACCAGAGTCTCTCGAATCTCGGCTTCTTCGAGACGCCGATCTGACCCCCCGACACGCGCCCGGCGGGCGATTCGGGCGACATCGACGTCATCTTCCACGTGAAGGAGAAGCACACCGGGAACGTGAACTTCGGCGCGTCCACGGGGCAGGGAACGGGGGTCGGCGGCTTCATCGGTTTCGAGCAGCCGAACCTGTTCGGCCAGTGCAAGAAGGGGAGCGTCCAGTGGCAGTTCGGACGCTACATCAACAACCTCACTCTCTCGTATACCGATCCGTCGATCCGCGGATCCCGGGTGACGGGAACCGTTTCAGCCTACCGCACCCAATCCCAGTACACGATCGGCGACCTCGGACAGAGCACCGTCATCGGCAGCAACATCCAACTGGGGCTCCCGGTCCCGCATTCGTATTACTCCCGGCTCTTCCTGTCCTACGGGCTCGAGTCGGTCCGCTACAACGGCGACACGACATCGCTGCTGGGGAGTATTGCGACCCGGTGCAAAGGCTGCTTGCGCTCGGCGCTGGGAGTCTCCTTCCAGCACGATACGCGCGTCGACCTGCCCTTCGCATCGGGCGGCGGGCTGCAGGTGGTGTCGGCGGATTTCGATGGCGGCCCGCTCGGCGGCTCGGCCCACTTCCAGCGGCTCATTTCGGAGGTGCGGGGGTATACGACGCTGGCGCAGCTGGGGGCGAGCGGGTTCGGCTCCTCCCCGATCAAGCTCGTGGCCGGTGTCAAGATCCGAGACGGCTTCCTGTTCGGCACCTCCGGGCCCTTCTTCGTGTCCCAGGCCTTCGCGCTCGGCGGTACGCAATACGGGGAGCAGCTCCGCGGGTACAAGGAATTCTCGATCAGCCCGCAGGGGTATATCACGGGCACGAATACGTATAACGCGACACCGAACTCCTTCGGAAACGCCTTCATTACCACGACATCAGAGTTGGGTCTTCGCTTCAATAGCTCGATTTACCTCGATACGTTCATTGACGCGGGTAACCTGTACGCGACGCCGAGCCAATTCGATCCCACGCGGCTGTACCGCGGCGCGGGTGTCGGCATCGCCGTCGTGACCCCGCTCGGCCCTCTGGGGCTGGACTACGCCTACGGGTTCGATAAGCTCAATGCGCAAGGGCAATACGCACCAGGCTGGGAGCTGCATTTCAAGCTGGGACAGGTCTTCTAGAATACACGGCGGCACCGGGCGAGGCGCCCGGCGCGGGATCCTTTTTTCTCAGGAGTTGGCATGGGTATGGTGATACGTGGGCTGGCGACGCTGGGGGCCTCTGGCGCGATGGCGTTCGTCGCGGCCACGACGCTGAGTGGACAGGCGAGTGCCCCGCAACCGGTCAAGATCGCCTTCATCCGCTCGCAGGAGGTCCTGGCGGCAGCGCCGGGCCGCGCCGCCGCGGACTCGGCCTTCAACCGGGAGGTCGCGGCATTCAACGCGGCGGAGAAGAGCTGGAACGACTCGATCACGACCATCCTCGCGGATTACGCGAAGGCCGAGAGCACCATGACGGTGCCGGCGCGCGACGCACGGCAGAAAGCCATCCGCGAGAAGCAGGCCGACTTCCAGAAGCGCGACCAGGACATGCGGCAGCACGTGCAGCAGCGCCAGACAGAGCTGATCCAGCCGATCATGGACCAGGTCAACAAGATCATCAACGATATTCGCGCAGAGGACAACTACGCGATGATTTTCGATGCGCAGGCGCAAGGAGGCGGGATCGTCGCCGCCGACCGGAATCTCGACATCACGGACCGGGTGATCGCACGGCTCCGCACCGCGCCGGTGCCGGCTGTCGCGAAGGCTGGTACGCCGGCCAAGCCGGTCACGGGGCCCGTTCAGGCGCCGGCCGGCATCCAGTCGCGGCCGCGCTCGCCCTGACGTCGAAGCGCGCCCCGCGGGGGGCCGGCTCGACCGAGGGGCACATGGAGAACGTCACGGGTGGCTGAACTGACGGCGGGCGAGATCGCGGAATTGACCGGCGGGCGGCTGGTGGGCGACGCGACTCGCGCGATCCACGCCGTCGCGCCGCTCGATCGCGCCGGCGAGGGGGAGCTGAGCTTTCTCGCGACGCCCAAGTACGCCCGGCTCTTCGCCACCTCCCGGGCCGGGCTGACGCTCGTGACGCCGGGGCTGGCCGAGGCGCCAGGCCCGGCCGAGCGCGTCATCGTGGCAGATCCGCACGATGCGCTGCTCGCCCTGCTCCCGCGGTTGTACGCGCAGCCGGCGCGCGCTCCGGGAGTGCATCCTACGGCGCAGCTCGGCCGCGGGGTGACGCTGGCGCCTGACGCGACGGTGGAGGCGTATGCCGTGATCGGGGAGGGCGTGCATCTCGGACCCCGCAGCTGGGTCGGCACCCAGGTCGTGATCGGCGCCGGAGTCGCCATCGGGGCGGATGTGCGCCTCTTTCCCCACGTGACCCTGTACTCCGGCACCACGCTCGGCGATCGCGTCGCGATCCACGCCGGCGCCCGCATCGGCAGCGATGGCTTCGGCTACGTCTTCGCCGATGGGATGCACGCGAAGATGCCGCAGGTCGGGCGGTGTGTGATCGAGGACGATGTCGAGATCGGCGCGAACACGACGATCGACCGGGGAAGCGTGGACGATACGGTCATCGGCGCGGGCACCAAGATCGACAATCTCGTGCACATCGCGCACAACGTGCGGGTGGGCCGCGTGTGCCTGCTGATGGCGCAGGTGGGGATCGCCGGCTCGACCCGGATCGAGGACGGGTGCATTCTCGCAGGGCAGGTGGGGGTGCAGGGGCACCAGACGATCGGCGCGGGCGCGACGATCGCGGGCCAGGCAGGGGTCTTCGGCAACGTGCCCGCGGGCGCCAAATGGTCCGGGTACCCGGCGCGCCCGCACGTCGAGGCGCTGCGGGCACAGGCGGCGCTCCTCAAACTGCCCAAGTTGATCCGCGGGCTGGAGCGCCTGCTGGACGGAAAGCCGGCGAATGAGGAGATTGCTTCGCCCGCTCCGCGGTCTCGCAATGACACCCCCCCCGATGCGTGACCGGCGCCGCACGATCCTGCGCCCGGTCATGCTCGAGGGGATAGGGCTGCACCTCGGATTGCCAAGCCGGCTGACCTTCCGGCCCGCGCCGGAAGGGAGCGGCGTCACGTTCCGCCGCATCGACCTGCCGGGCGCCCCCACGATCCCCGCATGCATCGCGAACGCGCAGCTCACCGAGCGCAGGACATCGCTCGGCGTGCCCGGGGCGCCCGGGGCCCCCGCCGTTGCGGAGCTGCACACGGTGGAGCACGTTCTGGCGGCGGTCGCCGCGGCCCGCCTCGACGACCTCCTCATCGAGGTCGATGGTCCCGAGCCTCCGATTCTGGACGGGAGCGCGGGGCCCTTCTGGGACGCGCTGGGCGAGGCGGGCGTGGCGACGGGTCGCACGGCGGCGGACTATTTGGAGTTGACCGAGCCGGTGCGTGTGATCGACGGCGATTCCGTGTACGAGGCGCATCCGGCCCCGGAGCTCACGCTCGACGTAACGATCGAGTTTCCGCATCCGGTCATCGGCCGCCAGCACGGCACGTATGCGGTGACACCCGAGGCGTTCGCACGCGAGCTCGCGCGCGCCCGCACGTTTGGCTTTCTCGATGAGGTGGAGGGGCTCCGCGCGAAAGGGCTGATCCGGGGGGCATCCACGGCCAACGCCGTCGTGCTCGACCAGGATAGCGTGGTCGACACGGCCCTGCGGTGGCCGGATGAATTCGTGCGCCACAAGGCGCTGGACTGTGTAGGAGATCTCGCGCTCGCGGGACGGCGGGTGCGGGCGCGGGTGATGGCGTTCAAGCCGAGCCACCGGGGGACGGTGACGCTCGTGCGCGAGATGGTGAAGGCGGCGAACCGGGAGCGACGCATGGCAGAGTCGAATGTGGACAAGGGCGGAATGAACATCGAGGAGCTGATGAAGATCATTCCGCACCGCTACCCGTTTCTCATGGTCGATCGGATCCTCGAGATCGAGCCGAAGAAGCGGGCCGTCGGGATCAAGAACGTGACGATCAACGAGCCGTTCTTCCAGGGACATTTCCCGGGGCATCCGATCATGCCCGGCGTCCTGATCATCGAGGCCATGGCGCAGGTGAGCGGCGTGCTGCTCATGGATGCGGTCGATGACTACGCGAACAAGGTCGTGTACTTCATGTCGCTCGACAACGTGAAGTTTCGCCGGCCCGTCAAGCCCGGGGACCAGCTCCGTCTCGAGCTCGAGATCACGCAGTTCCGCGGGACCGTGTGCAAGATGCGCGGCGTGGCTCGCGTGGACGGGGAGATCGTGGCGGAGGCGGACATGGCCGCGATGGCGCGCGACCGGTGATTCACCCGACGGCGATTGTCCACCCCGACTCCCAGCTCGGGGCCGGGGTGTCGGTCGGGCCGTGGGCCGTGATCGGCGAGCGCTGCGTCGTGGGGGACGGGTGTACGATCGCCGCGCGTGCGGTGCTCGAGCGCAACGTCACCCTCGCCGCCCGCGTCTCCGTCGGCATCGGCTCGATCATCGGCGGCGACCCGCAGGATCTCAAGTACGCCGGCGAGGACACCGACGTCACGATCGGTGAGGGAACGGTCGTCCGCGAATATGCGACGATCAATCGCGGCACGGCGGCCTCCGGGCGTACCTCCGTGGGGCGAAACTGCTTCATCATGACGTACGTGCATCTGGCGCACGACTGCCACGTCGGCGACAACGTGATCCTCAGCAACGGGTGCCAGTTCGCGGGACACGTGACGGTCGAGGATCGTGTGGGCGTATCCGGACTCTGCGTAGTCCATCAATTCACGCGCCTGGGGCGCCACGCCTACATCGGCGGCAGCTCCAAGGTCGTGCAGGACGTGCCGCCCTTCGTCATGGCGACCGGGAATCCCTCGAAGCTGTACGGGCTGAACTCCGTCGGCCTGCGGCGCGGCGGATTTCCCCCGGAAACGGTGCGCGCGCTCAAGCAGGCCTACCAGATCCTCTTCCGCTCCGACCTCAAGCTCGCCCAGGCCGTCGCGCGCGTCGAGGCGGAGATCCCGGCGGGCCCCGAAGTGCAGCACCTGGTCGCGTTCGTCACGTCGAGCCCGCGGGGAGTGGGGGTTTGACGGGACCGCCCCGCGTCGGCGTCGTCGGCGCCGGCGCGCTCGGGTACCACCACATCCGTCTCCTCAAGGCGCTCCCTCTGGTCCGCTTCACCGGATTCGTCGACGCCGACCCGGCGCGGGCGGCCTGGGTCGCGCGCGAGCTGGACGTGACGCCCTACGCGTCGCTGGACGCGCTCCTGGGCGACGTCGACGCGGTCACGGTGGTCGTCCCGACGTCGGCGCACTACGCCGTCGCGGCGGCCGCCATCGCGCGCGGCCGGCACGTCTTCATCGAGAAGCCGATCACGACCACGGTCGAGGAAGCGGACGCCCTGCTCGCCGCGGCACGGACCGCGGGCGCCCTGATCCAGTCCGGGCACATCGAGCGGTTCAACCGTGCCGTGCGCGCGGCGCTCCCCCTGGTGGCCAACCCGCGGTTCATCGAGAGCGACCGGCTCGCGCCCTTCACTCCGCGCGGCGCCGACGTCGCGGTGGTGCTCGACCTCATGATCCACGACATCGATCTCGTGCGCATCTTCGTGCAGCAGCACGTGACCGAGGTGGCGGCCATCGGCGTCCCGTTGCTGACGCCCTCCGCCGACATCGCCAATGCCCGGCTCGTGTTCACCGGAGGCGCGGTGGCCAACATCACGGCGAGCCGCGTCTCGCGTGAGCGCGTCCGCAAGCTCCGCATCTTCCAGCCGAATGGGTATTTCTCCCTCGACCTGGCGGCGGGGACGGGCGAGCACTATCGCCTGCGCGACGACATCGACCTCGCGCAGCTCGCGACCGGACCGCTCTCCATCGATGCCTTCGTCGCGCGCATCCCGCTGAGCGCCCCGGATGATGAGCCCCTCCGGCTGGAGCTCGACAGCTTCGTCGCCGCGGTGCGCGGCGAGCAGCCGGTGTCGGTGACGGGGGAGGATGGACGCGAGGCGCTCGAGATCGCGCTGCGCATCCTGTCCGTGATGGCGGGGTAGCGATGGATGTCCTGATCGTCGCGGGCGAAGCCTCTGGCGATCTGCATGCGGCCGCGGTCGCCGCCGCACTGGCCGAGCGGCGACCCGACCTGCGGCTCGTGGGCGTCGGGGGGCCGCGCATGCGGGCGGCGGGGGTCGACCTGATCGAGGACGTCGCATCGACGGCGGTCATGGGATTCGCCGAAGTCCTCGCGCACGTCCCGCGGCACCTCCTGCTCCTGCGCGCGCTGCGTGCACGCATCCGGAGCGGCCGCGTGGCGCTGCTCATCTGCGTGGACTACCCCGGGTTCAACCTCCGGCTGGCCGACGCAGCGCACGCGGCCGGCGTGGCCGTGTTGTACTACATCACGCCGCAGGTGTGGGCCTGGGGTGCGCGGCGACTGCCGCGGATGGCGCGCGTGGTGACGCGTGCGGCGGTGATCCTCCCGTTCGAGCTGCCGCTTCTGCGGGCCCGCGGGATCGATGCGACCTTCGTGGGCCACCCGCTGCTGGATCAAGCGGCGACGTTGCCGGACCGGGCGGCCGCCAGGGCGGCCCTCGGCCTGGATCCCGATGCGCCGGTGCTCGCCCTCCTGCCCGGCAGCCGCGCCCAGGAGATCGCCCACCATCTGGACCCGTTCGTCGCGACGGCGCACGCGGTCGTCCGGAGCCGTCCGGACACCGTCGTGATCGTCAGCGAAGCCCCCGGGGTCGGCATCGACCGGGCGCGCTGCCCCTTTCGCGTCGTGCCGGGCGGGTCCTTCGTCGCGCTCCGCGCCGCCGATGCGGCCCTGTGCAAGAGCGGCACGACCACGCTCGACGCGGCGGTCGCGGGCTGTCCGCTCGTCGTGGCGTACCGCACGAATCGATGGACGTACGCGATCGCGCGCCGCGTCGTGACGATTCCGGATATTGGACTCGTCAACGTCGTCGCGGGTCGCCGCGTGGCACAGGAGTTCGTGCAGGATGCGCTCGTGCCGGAGACCGTGGCCGCGGCGCTCGTTCCGCTGCTCGACCACGGGTCGGCCGAGAGAGCCCGCGTCCTCGCGGGCCTGGCCGAGGTGCGCGGGATGCTCGGAACGCCGGGAGCGGCGGCGCGCGTGGCGGCAATGGCGGACGAGATGACTCGGGGCGCGCGGTCCGCGTGACCGACACGCCCTTGGGCACGCGGGCCCTCACGGGGGCGCTCACCGGTGCCGGCTCCGCCGTCGTCCGTGCGCTGGCCGCGACGTGGCGCTACCGGCGCGTGGGCCACGCTCGCATCCGCGCGCTGCGCGCCGCGCGCACGCCGATCCTGTTCGCGTTCTGGCACGCACAGATCCTGCCGCTGCTGGCGCTGCATCGCGACGAAGGGGTCGCCGTGTTGATCAGCGGGCATCGCGACGGAGAGGTCGTCGCGCGGCTGGCGCTCCGACTCGGGTTCAGCACCATTCGCGGCTCGTCCTCGCGTGGGGCCGCCGGCGCGCTCCGCGCGATGAGCCGGGCATTGCGCGAGGGGCGCGACGTCGCCGTCACGCCCGATGGTCCGCGCGGACCCGCGCGGCAATTCGCGCCCGGGCCGCTCATCGCCGCGCATCACACGGGGGCCCCGATCATTCTCATCGGGGTCGCGGTCGACCGGGCGTGGCGGCTGCACAGCTGGGACCGGTTCTGCGTCCCGCAGCCATTCGCGCGGGTCGCCGTCACGTACAGTGAGCCGTACCATCCCGAATCCACGACCGCGCGGGGCGCCGCCGACGCGGCCACCGTCCTGGCCGAGCGGCTCGATGCCATGGACACTCTCGCGCGGGCGACGCTGGCCGCGGGGGGACCGGAGGAGGGGTGAGCGCGGCATCTGCTGCGGCCGCTGTCTGGGCCGGCGATGGCCCGGTCGCTCGCGCTCTGCGCGCGGCGTTGGCGCCCGCATCGGGGATCTACGCCGTGGCCAGCGGCCTCCGCGGATGGGGGTACGATCGGGGGCTGCTCCCCGTGTACGACCCGTCCCTCCCTGCGGTTGCGGTCGGGAACCTCACGGTGGGCGGGACCGGGAAGACGCCCATGGCCGCGTGGGTCGCGGCCGCGCTCGCGGCCCGGGGCGCGCATCCGGGACTCGTCCTGCGCGGATACCGCGGCGACGACGAAGCGCGCGTGCACCGGATCCTGAATCCCGATGTGCCGGTCGTCACCGGTGCCGATCGCCGCTTGGGCATCGACCGGGCCCGCGCGCTGGGATGTGATGTGGCGGTGCTGGACGATGCCTTTCAACATCGCCGCGTTCGGCGCGTGGCGGACCTCGTGCTCGTGAGTGCCGATGCGTGGACCGGCGGGGGCGCGATGCCGCGCCTCCTTCCGGCGGGCCCGTGGCGCGAGCCGCTCGGTGCGCTGCGGCGCGCGAGCGTGGCCATCGTCACGCGCAAGGCGGCCTCGGACGCGGCCGTCGACGCGGCCGTCGATGCGGTCACACAGGCCGTGGCCCGCACGGCGGGCGACGTGCCGGTAGCCGTGGCCCGCTTGACGCTGGGCGAGCTCCGCGCGGTGACGGGGGGGGAAGCGCGTCCCCTGGACTCCCTGCGCGACACACCGGTCTTCGCGATCGCCGCGGTCGGGGATCCCGGTGCGTTCTTTGCGCAGGTGCGCGCGCTCACGTCCCGACTACGCACCGCGGCCTTCCCCGATCATCACCGATTTACGGCGGCGGAGGCGGCCCATCTAGCCCGGGACGCGAGTCGTTGCGAGGAGGCAGGCACAACAGTCGTCTGTACGTTAAAGGACGCCGTCAAGCTCGCCGCCGTGTGGCCTCGCGCAGCGGGTGGAGCGGCGTTATGGTTTGTGTCGCAACGGGTTGTGTTCGAGCGTGGCATCGAGACGGTAGACGGCATCCTCGATGCGGTCGTGCGAGCCCGGCCCCACTGATTCGTCATTCGACCGCCCGCCGGGCGGCACCGATACCGTCGCTGACCCCATGGCTACTGACCTTCGACTTCCTACTCATAAGATCGTCCGTCCCGACAAGGACAGGTTCCTCAACGAGGAAAACCCGTTCGAGGCGATGATGTCGCGCTTCGACCGCGCCGCCGAGCTCCTCGATCTCGATCCCGGGATCTACAAGATCCTCCGGAACCCCGACAAGCAGATCATCGTCTCGATCCCCGTGCAGCTCGACAATGGCGATGTCGAGGTCTTCACGGGGTTTCGCGTTCTCTACAACACGTCGCGCGGCCCCGCGAAGGGCGGCATCCGCTTCGACATGCAGGTGACGCTCGAAGAGGTCAAGGCGCTGGCCGCCTGGATGACCTGGAAGTGCGCCGTGGTCAACATCCCGTTCGGCGGCTCGAAGGGCGGAGTCATCTGCGATCCGTTGAAGCTCAGCATGGGCGAGCTCGAGCGGCTGACGCGGCGATACACCGCCGGGATCATCGCGACGCTCGGGCCGGATTCCGACGTGCCGGCGCCGGACGTGAACACGAACGAGCGCGT
>PLLD01000139.1 GCA_003141205.1 Gemmatimonadota bacterium | reverse complement strand
TTGATGTCGCGGTGGATGACGCCATGCCGGTGTGCGTAGTCCAGGGCGACGGCGACCTCGCGTGCGATCCGCAGCGCATCCTCCAAGGGAAGCTGCCCCTCGCGCCGCAGGCGATCGCGCAGACTCTCCCCTTCCACGAACGGCATCGTGAACCAGAGCTGCCCCGCACTCGTCTCTCCGGAATCATGGACCGACAGGATGTGCGGATGCTGCAACCGTGCGGCGAGGGTGATCTCGCGGCGGAAACGCTCCGGCCCCAAGGAGGCCGCCAGCTCGGAGTGGAGGACTTTAAGCGCAACCGGGCGGCCGTGCTTCGTGTCCTGGGCGAGGTAGACCGTGGCCATCCCGCCGCGTCCCAGCTCCCGCTCCAGGACGTAGCTCGCCCCCAGGGCGGCTTGCAATTGCTCGCGCGGATCGGGCATGGTCACGGCGTGCGCTCCCTGCGCATCGGAGCTAACAAGATAGGATGCGCGGCCCCGGGGGACCACCAGTGCTGCCGATTACACTCGACGCGGCAGTCTGGTCATCCTGTTCGCCGACTAGCGGGCGTTTGGCGGGCGAAGTTGACGCCGCGGGCGGCATTGCGGCCAATCGCATGACTGGAGAGGCCGCGACGCCATATGTCGGAAAGGGTAAAGGTGATAGACTCCGAGCGGTGACCGACATCGATCACATGACTACGGGTACGGTCCCCGCGCGTACGGCGTGCAGATTCTACGGCCGACGGGCGACGGCGGTGAGACCTACGAGATGCAGGGCAAGATTTGTCCCGTTACGAAAATGAGTGAATGCGATTAGGACCCAAACGCGGTCCTGCGTCCGATCTATTATTTTGCTTTGACAGTGAACGGAACAGTCTTTGCGAGGTCCTTACCCAGATAAATTTCGAGACGATATTTGCCGACCGGCCAATTGTTGGTTGGTTTGGACAAGGTAAGAGTCCCCCTGTCGATGAGTGGTAGGTTCAGCGTCGCCTCGTCGATTTTGTAATTCGGCGGCGCCCCTTGGCCGACGTCCTCGGCGATCCATACCCCGCGCACGGGCGTGCCGGCTGTCACCCCTTGCGCTGTCCAGGCGCAAACAATCTTGGGCGTGTCAGGCGCGAACTCGGTCGCGGGATTAACAATTTCGTTCTTATCGGTTGCTCCCGTACCGAGGACGGCCGTGGTGATGCGGGCCTGTCCCACGGCAACCGTCGGCCAGATGCAGAGAAACAGCCCCAGGCAACAACCTGCCAGCGCGAAAACTCTCCTCTTCATACTCCCCTCCAGTGGAAGAGCGTCTGACCAGAAAGGCGGTCCTTGGCTTGTGGTTCTTGGCCTCGCGGTGGTTCTTGGCTCGGAGTTTCTAAGGTGCCCTCTGCGGCCCTTTTTTTCACAAAGGGAACTCCGGGACCGCTGATCGCGCATCGATAGGCGAGCGGTCGGCTCGCTTGTGCAGCCTGCTGTGTTAGGTTCCCGCTGCCCGCGCGACGTTACGCTCGTGGGCGGCCGAACGATCGCCCAATGCCTGTCCCCCCGGCCGCCGTCCGCTCCGCGCGGGCTGACTATCCGATCTAGCAGACGTTCCGCGCGCCGTATGCACAACTCATTAGTGATTCACGTGCGCCAGGGGGGCGGGCAATACGTTGTTGCGTCCGCCGAGAACGCACACTAACTATCGGCCGGGTTTGAGCGTGTGCTTCTCTTCATGGCGGCCTGGAACGGCTGTCACGGACCGGTGTGACTGATCGGATGACCCCACGCAGCGTACATCGTCCCGATATTTCGCCCGCGCCTGACTCGGCGCGAGCGGCGTCGTTGGTGCTGGTCACGGACGAGCGCGACCTCGTCGTGCGCATCCGCGCCGGGGATGTCGACGCATTCGGGGCGGTCTTTCGCCGTTATTACGACGGCCTCGTGACGTTTGCGCGCACGTCGGGGGCGGGACAAGCCGACGCTGAGGACCTTGTCCACGATGTCCTCCTCCGTATCTGGTCGCGGCACGAAAAGCTGGAGATCCGCGAGAGCCTGGCGAGCTTTCTCTACAGTAGCGTCCGGCACGAGGTGTGGCGCAGCGCGCGTCACGCCGGGGTCGTTCGGCGCTGGACGGAGCGCATTACTCGTGAGCTGCATTACGGGGATGAGCGATCCAGTGTACCGGCGGACGCCGCGCTCGGTGCCCGTCCGCTGCGGAGCGATGAACGACTCGAGGCGGCGGAGCTCTCCGCGGTCGTGCAGCGGGCGGTTGCCGCGTTGCCACCCCGCTGTCGCGAGGTGTACCTCCTGAGCCGCGAGCACGGTCTCTCGTACGCGGAGATCGCCGCCGCCACCGGAACGTCAATAAAGACGGTCGAGACGCAGAAGGCCCGGGCGTTTGCGGCGCTCCGCAAGGCCGTCACCCGCTGGCGTGGATAGGTAAAGAGAAAGTCGTTGTCAGGGTCCCCCCGCTCCAAAGGCTCACCCGTATAGGACCGAGCACGGGAGCAGGGATGAGCGATCACGACGAGAACAATCCGGAAGTCGATTGGCGGCGGCTCTCACAGTACGTCGCTGGTGAGGGGTCTGCGGCCGAACGCGCGACGTTCGAGCAGTGGATCGCAGCGGATCCGGCGCACCGCGCGCTCGTAGACGAGATGCAGGCCGTCTGGCGGGTAGCGCCCGTTCCTGCAGCCCAGTCGTCTGGTCGCGCCGATGCGGTGTGGCAAGCGTTCCGAAGCGAGATCACGAAGGCGCGCCAGCTCAGACCGGCGCCACGGGTGGCGGGAACTCAGCGCTCGCAGCGTCCATATCTAGCGGGCGCTGCGCTGATCGCGGCCGGAGTGATGCTGTGGGTGGGCGTTACTCACATTGCGCGGGCTCCGCAGCCGTTCCGGGAATTCGCCACTCAGGCCGGTAGCCGCGCGACGATCACGTTGCGCGATGGCACGCACGTGCTCCTGGGTCCCGCAACCCATTTGCGCGTTCCTGTCGATTTTGCGCGCGGGGCACGCGGCGTCGAGCTCGATGGCCAGGCGCTGTTCACGGTGGTGCACGATGCCGCCCACCCGTTCAGCGTGCGCACCGCCTACACGGTCGTCCGTGATGTCGGAACGACCTTTAGCGTGGACGCCTACGCGGCCGATCAGATGGAGCGTGTCGCGGTCACCGAAGGGGTAGTTGAGATCGGCGGGCACACGCTGCGTGCGCGCGACGTCGCGGCCGTCGGTGCGGGTGGCCGTCTGACGCTGCAGAGCGGCACCGACGTCAATCGCTATCTGGCCTGGGTGCAGGGCGGGCTGACGTTCGATAATGCGCCGCTCCCCGACGTGCTGCGTGCGATCGGCCGTGCGTATGGGGTTGATGTGACCCTTGCCGATACGTCGCTCGCGAGACGAACAGTGACGGCGTCGTTCGGGGATGACTCGCTCGACGAGGTCCTGGCATCGATTGCGAAGTCTGTCGGCGCGCAGGTGCAGCGCGACGGACGGAGGGCGGTCGTAACCCGCCACGCCGGCGGGCCTCACTCCGCGGCTCCGCTGAGCACCGTCGAAGCGGCCCGGTCACGGGCGCAAGAATGATCTCTCACCTTGGGCGAACGATGGCCACTCGAATCGGCTGGGCATGCGTAGTCCTCCTTGTGACGGGCTCGGCGCTCGACGCCCAAAGCCCGCCAGTGGTGCCGGCGTCGACGACCGCCGTGCCATCTGCGGGGGACGGCGCTGCCGTGCTCGAGCGCACAATATCCCTGCGACTGAATCGCGTCACGGTCAGCGACGCGCTCGCGGCCATTGCGACGGCCGGAAAGGTCCGCCTCACGTATAGCCCCCAGGACGTACACACCGAAGGGCGCATCACGATCGCGATGGATAGGCTGACGGTTGGGGAGGCGCTGCGTCTCGCGTTACAGGGCCCAGGGCTGATTGTTACGGTCTCGTCCCACGGCCATATCACGCTGGCTGGCGCTGGAGGGGCAGGTTTTGAGGAGTACCAGCAGGAAAACGGGTCCATCACCGGCCACGTGACCGACGGCGCGCTCAAATCGCCCTTGTCCGACGTGTCGGTTCGCGTCGAGGGGACGGCACTCCGCACGACCGCCAACACTGCGGGGAAGTACATGATCACCGGCGTGGCACCGGGGACGTATCGCATCACCGCACGGCGAGTGGGATATCAGCCTCTCACGAAGGAGATCACGGTTGCGGGTGATCAGGCCGCGACGCTCGACTTCGGACTCATTGCCGCTCCGACACGGCTCGATGAAGTCGTGACGACGGCTGTGGGGGAGCAGCGCCGCTACGAGGTCGGGAACGATATCTCCACAATCAATGCCGACTCGATCGCGCCGACGGCGCCAATCACGAGTCTCACGGATCTCATCTCGGCTCGGGCGCCTGGCGTCACCGTCCTCGAGACAAGTGGCATGGCGGGATCGGGTGAGGCGATTCGGATCGAAGGGCTCACCAGTCTCGTGCTGCAGAATGACCCGATCCTGATCGTGGATGGTGTGCGGCAGGACAATTCAGCGGGCGGGAACGTAAGCATCCCTAGCGGCAGCGGCACTCACCCTACGCCGACCCGGCTCAACGACATCGATTTCAGCGATATCGAGACGATCGATATTCTGAAGGGGCCATCGGCGTCGACCGAGTACGGAACGGATGCGGCGAACGGCGTCATCGTGATCACGACGAAGCACGGGACGGCCGGCGCACCGCATTGGAAGGCGTCGGCGGAGCAGACGGAGAGCGACATCCCCGAGCGTTTCCCGAACGGTTACTACAGCTGGGGTCACACGACGGATGGTACCAATACGGCAATTAACTGCACGCTAAACCCAATATTCGGCGGTCCCGCTTCAACAGCGGGTACCTGTGTCGTAGATAGTGTGACGCGCTGGAATCCGCTGAACCATGCGGCAACAACGATCTTTGGCACCGGGAATCGGGGGAAATACGACCTCGCGGTGAGCGGGGGGTCGGAGGTTGCGCGGTACTTCGTCTCGGGCGGACTGTCGAACGAGACCGGTGTGATCCGGGCGCCGTCAGTGTTTCGGGAGCTGGAGGATACGGCGGATGTGGGGCTGCCGCGCTCAGCGCTCGGCCCCAACAGCGAGCAGCAGCGGTCGGTGCGAGTGAACGCAGCGATCAAACTCGGGCCGACGGCGGACCTGACTGCGACGGGGAGCTACCTCGCGACCTACCAGCAGACGCCGGATGCGGGGACGCTGTACGCCTCGGTCATCTTTAGGCCGGCGCTGAGCGATCCCGCGCATTACTACGGGTACGGGAGCGGTACCCTGCTGGGGGAGTTGTCGGCAATAGGATCCCAGAACACCGACCGGGCAACGGGGGGGCTCACCGCGAACTGGCGACCGACCGGGTGGTTCGTCGGACACGCCACCGCCGGATTGGACCACGGGTCGCAGCTGACTGAGGAACTCAACTATCCGCTGGCCAATGGGGCATACCAGAACTTCAGCCCTTCCCTTGGGCTCGCCGACGTGACAACGGACGTGTACTCGGTGGATCTGCGGGGGACGGCGACGGCCTCCCTCACACGCGGCCTGCGGGCGGTGACATCGGGCGGACTCCAGATGGTCGACACTCGGCTGGCGGGCCAATCGGCATTCACGCAGAACATTACGGCGACTAATCTGACGCTAAACGGGGCAACGGGGCCCGGGGTGACGCAGGTCGGGACGCGGCAGGCAACGCTCGGGGGGTACGGGGAGGAAGAATTGAGCGTGGCGGACCGGCTATTCCTGACCGGGGCACTTCGGATCGATGCGGCGAGCGGGTTTGGCGGTGCCTACAGCACCGCGGCGTACCCCAAGGCCAGCGTATCGTGGCTCGCCCTGAGCAGCGGGCCGACGACAGTGCGCGTGCGCGGCGCGTTTGGGGAGTCGGGAGTGCAGCCGATGAATGGGGCGGCGCTGCAGTTGTATACGCCGGTGACCGCGACGATTGGGAGCGGGGGAAGTCCGGTGAGTGTGAGCCAGATCCTCTGGTCGGGGAACCCGAATCTCCAACCGGAGCGGTCGGCGGAGTTCGAGGGCGGGGTGGATGTGGGGGGGTGGGGCAATCGCGTGAGCCTCGAGCTCACCGGGTACTCGAAGACGACGCACGACGCCTTGGTGAACGTGAATTTGGGGGGGACGTTCGCGAATACGACGTATCAGGAGAACATTGGGGAGGTCCGGAACGCGGGAGTGGAGGGGAGCGCGACGGTCGGACTGGTACAGCGTCGCGCGGTGACGTGGGATGTTGCCGTGAACGCGTCGGTGAATCACAACGTCCTGATCTCGTTGGCGCCGGGCGTCACGGCCCAAACGGTGTCCGGGTACGTCGCTCAGTACCGGCAGGCGGTGGGGTATCCGTTGTATGGGATTTGGGCACGGCGGGTGACGTATGTGGACGCGAACCATGACGGGATCGTCGAGCCGAGCGAGGTAACGCTCGCGGATTCGGCGACGTACGCGGGGCCGAGCTTGCCGACGCGCGAGGCCTCGGTGTCGACGCACCTGGGGCTCTGGCGAGGGGCGGTGACGGTGAGCGGGCTGGTGGATTATCGAGGCGGCTACAAGATCGCGAACGCGGGGGCGCTGTTCGCGGATCTTGTCGGGAATACAAGACAGACAAACGATCCAACGGCGCCGCTGTGGCTGCAGGCGCGGGCGGTGGAGAGCGCAAGCTTTAGCCAGAACGCGTTGAATATGGAGGACGGCTCGTTTGTGCGTGTGCGGGAGGTCTCGGTGACGTATGTCGTGCCCCACTCGCTGCTGCGCGCGCTCCGGGTGCAGAGTCTAAGTGTGACCGGTGCGGTGCGGAATCTGGCCCTCTGGACTCGCTACACTGGCGTCGACCCGGAGGTGAGTAACACCGATGGCAGCAACGTCCAGTTTCAACCGACGTCGAACGGGTACCAGGTGAACAATGATATGCGAGAAGACTTCGGGGCGGTGCCGTTGGCGCGGTACTGGGTGGTGCGGCTGAATATGGGGTTATAGCATGCGCCAGCGACTGGGGGGACTCGGGTTGGTGGCCATGGCGGCCGTGGGGGTGGTGAGCTGCCGGCCGAGCGACGTGCTGAGTGTGCCGGCGCCCGCGGGGGTGCTGGCGAGTAGTACGCTCCAGAATCAAAGCGGGGCCGAAAGTGAATTCAACTCGGCGAAGGCGCAGGTGTTCTATGCCGCAGACGGGTTTTATGGCTACGGCGTGCTCGGCTCGAGTGAGCTGTTGACGGACGAGTTCACGTTCAGTGCGTTCTCGATATTCGGCGACGTGATCAACGCCAACGTCGACGCGCGCGAGACGGCTGCGTTTGGGGGGTTTCGGGAGTTGGGGGACTATCCGTGGCGGGGTATCTTGCAAGCGCGTGCGGGGATGGTGCTGGCGCTGCCGGCGCTCAAGACGTACGAGCCGGCCAGCGGACGGGCGAAGATCGGGGAGGCGTACGCGCTGCTCGGGTACGCGGAGCTGATCGTAGCAGAGGCGTATTGTGCGGGGACCCCATTGGATCAGGTGCTCCCGGGTGGCGGGGTTGCGTACGGCGCGGTGTTGACGACCGACTCGATGTTGGGCGTGGCGGAGGGGCATTTCGACTCGGCGGTGGCGGAGGCGCACGGCGATGCGCCGACGGCCGCCTTGGCGGGGGTCGGGCTCGGGCGGACGCTGCTGGACCGGGGCCTGTATGCGGCCGCGGCCACTGCGGTGGCGAGCGTGCCGACGAGCTTTGTGTACAACACCGAGCTGCAGCCAAACGGGAACACGGCGCCGTACACCGTCGGCCTGTACGGAGATGCGGTTCAATATAGCGGCGGCCGGATCTTCAACGTGTCGGATGTAGAGGGAGGCAATGGGTTGAACTTTGTGTCAGCGCACGACCCGCGGCTGGGGTTGGATAGTTCGATGCTGACGCCGGACGGCGGGGTGTGGTATCTGCCAACGAAGTTTGAGGCGAATCTGTCGTATATCCCGTTAGCGACCGGGGTGGAGGCACAGCTGATCGCGGCGGAGGCGGCCCTCCAGGCGGGCCAGTCGGGGACATGGCTCACGGCCCTGAACACGTTGCGTAATAGTGGGTGTACGGTGCCGGGAGTCGACTCGACGTGCAGTCTGGGAAGCGGACAGGTGCCAGGGCAAACCACGGGCGTCGCCTCGCTGGCCGACCCGGGGACGGACAGCGGCCGGGTGAGTCTGATGTTCCGAGAGCGGGCGTTCTGGTTGTTTGGGACGGGGACGCGGCTCGGAGATCTGCGGCGGCTGATCCGGCAGTACGGGCGGGATCAGAGCACGCTCTTCCCTGTGGGGCCGTATGCCCCTACGCATCAAAACCAACTGCCGACCCCGCTCCCGACCTATGGGACGGATGTGACCCTGCCGTTGCCGACCCCGGCCGGCCTCGCCGCCAGTGGACTAACGATCGGGAACCCGAACTACAAGGGGTGTATCACGTCGACGAAGACGGCGTAGCGGGGCGGTGGCTTCGACAGCCGCCCCCCCCTATGCATCGGGCCCTGGTCGGCTGACGGTGAGTGAAGTCAGGGTTACATCTGCTGTGGTATGGCGGTCCCGGGCTAGACAGGTGTCCGGTCGCGGCGCCACGGCGATGGAGAAGGGTTATGACTTGGCGCCGGACGTGCGCGAGCGCGACTGGATCGAGGGGATTGGTCGAAGCGATGTCGGTGCGTTCGAGGCGATGGTGCGCACGTATGGCCCTC